>JAKSQE010000149.1 GCA_024404295.1 Oscillibacter sp. | reverse complement strand
CCACCAGTGCCACCAGGTTGGAAGACGTAAAATTATCCCGGATCATTTGCTCGGCGATCTGCTGTTCATTCAGCTTCGGCGTCACAATGGTGTCGTAGCCATACACGTAGGGGCAGCGGTTGGATAGATTGAATGCCACCACGACCAGTACTGCAAACAGGAAGGGCACCACCTTCCGGGTGGCATAGGCGAATCTGCCCACAAAGGGGATGTTCGGAATGAAGCTGCGGTGAGCCGTCTTATCCATCAGCGGGCCAAACAGCATCAGCAGTCCCGGCATCAGCACGAACACCGCAAACAGTGCGAACAAAATAGCTTTAATAAGGCAAATGCCCATATCCGGGCCGATCTTAAACTGCATGAACAGCATGGCAACCAAACCACCGATGGTAGTAAGGCTGCTGGCGCCGATTTCCGGGATACCCTTGCTCAGAGCCACAATGACTGCCTCTCGCAGGGGGAGGGTCTTGTGTTCCTCCTTAAACCGGTTGCAGAGGATCACGGCGTAATCCAGCGACAACGCCAGCTGCAAAATGCTGGTCACGGAGTTGGACACGAAGGAGATCTTGCCCAACAGGAAGTTGGAACCCAGATTCAAGATCATAGCCGTGACGAAGGTCAGCAGCAGCACCGGCACTTCGGCATAGGTCTGGGATGTCAAGATCAGCACCGCCACCACAATGATGGCCACCAGGACCATGATGACATTGACTTCCGCTTGGATGATCTCCGCCTCCTGATTGCCCAGTGAGGTTTTCAGGTACGTATCATAGGCGGCATATCGGGTCGTCACAGCATCCATGGTCTCCAGACACCGTTCGTCATCTTCCGGGTAGTCAAAGGTGATGGAGTACAGCGCCGAAACGTGGTGATAGTGGTCGGTGGTCTCATCGAAAGCCACTGACTGCACACCCGGGGTCGCCTCGATCTCGTCAGCGATCCGCTGTGCCTGTTCAAAATCCACGTTGGCGATCATCAGATCAGCAGAGCCGAATGTGGTGAATTGCTCTTCCATCACATCCAAACCCTGACGGGTGGCAGAGTTGGCAGGCAGGTAAGCCGTCAGATCGTTTTCCACCTGCACCCAGTTTCTGGAGATGGCCGAAAACACCAGCATAATGCCGATCAGCAGAAATACCAGATTCCGCTTATCAACAATAAACGTCGACAGGCGGATCATAAAGCTCTCCTGCGGTTGATTTTTTTCCGTCATGCGATCTCCTCCCTCTGATCAGAATACGCTTGCAGCAACGTTTCTCTTCTATTTTCGGAACGTGCTGCCCTGCTTATAGACAGTTGCACAATATACACCCTCTTCAAAAATAAGAACCCGCTTTACGCGGGCAAAATGCTCATTACTATCTTAGTCATTTATCCCCAAAATGCAAGGGGAAAACCCTATTTTTCCCAGTTTATTCACATTTTCTCGCCGCTTCATCAAATGCAGATCATTTTCGTTTTTTAACTTTGCAAACAGAAAAAGCACAGGTTTTCGGCTATTCTGTCGAAAACCTGTACTTTTTTCAAGTTATGCAGTAAGAGCTGGACTCCTCATCCCTTGATCTCGATCCAAGATGCCGCTATTTGTGCCCGTTGTATTCAAGCAGAAACGGTAGAAAAGTTTTAGAATTCCGAGGTCACATCAATGGACTTCACTTCGCCGTGGACGACCTCCACATGGGCATAGACCGAGCCATGGGCCTCCAGACAATCCTGCAGATCCGTGTGCTGATGGTCGATCTCGTCCACAACGTTCAGCTCTCGGCTTAGAGGTACATTGCCAACCAGCGTAAAGCCGGTCATTCCTTCCCCTATTACCTGCCAAGCAAGGGCCTTGCTGTCGTAATGGATCTCTGTCCAGGGATCCAGACGGTATGCGGTGTCGGATAGTTTCTCCAGTTCCTCCACCACAAGGGAGGTATATCCGCCGGGCTGCAGTTCCACGGTGTCGCCCACCTGCAGTCCTGCCACCGTCTCGTCTCGGAGCCAGTAGTGGTTCCCATCCATCAGATACAGCTTACCGTCCTCAACAAAGCTCTCAGCCATATAGGCATAGTACATTCCATCCGGCGCACCGTCCCAGCGGTGCAATGTCTCGCCGTCGCCATTGGTCAGCACCAGATCGTTCCAATCCTCTCCGGAAAGTGTCAGCGTCACGTAAGTCTCGCCGTTCTCGTGGCGCAGGACGATGGTATTCTCGTCTGCGGGATCCACATCCCAGAAGCGGATGACCTCGTCCACAGGTGCGCCCTCTGCATCAAACATCTGATAGGTGAAGTCGCCAATACGCAGCATGGTGCCGGTGCTGTCATAGCGCCAAACACCCTCCATCTGCTCCGCAGGGGTCATGACGGATTCCGTGATCTCGCCGTCATCCACATAGTCGGGATCCGTCATCTGGCCGCCCCAGGCATCCATGGTGGCGATCTCATGGCCCACGTCAAACAGGGCAAACATGTCGTTGGTGTCGGTGGACATCACCAGATAGGCAACGCCGTCCTCCACCCAGCACAGATAGCCGCCGTCATCGCCCACAAAGGCCACGCCCTCTCGGTCGTCATCACCGAAAGAGCCCTCCTCTGTCCAGATCGTGTCCAGTCCGGTGAAGTCGTAGGGTTCGGTCTTATCTGTCCGTTCTGCACGGTACTGATAGGTGTTTTCCTGCCAAATAAACGTGACCTCGGGGATGGCCTTGCCGTTGGTGGGGCTTTTCACCATCCAATAGGTCGCCTCCTCCGCAGTTATGGGGGGATAGAGGGCAATGCCGCTCTCAGCCAGCTGTTCCTCCGCCGACAGGCTGCGGGGCAGCGGTTCGGTCTTACCGCAGGC
>JAKSQE010000148.1 GCA_024404295.1 Oscillibacter sp. | reverse complement strand
CGGCTTGCGCCGGCCACACTGGTGATCAGCGTAGACCGTGCGCATTGCAGTGAAAGCGTGCGGGAACAGGCAGAATCTCTGTGTCGGATTGGCGCATCAAAGCGATTCTATACCTACGAGGGCGATTTTTCGTTTTGTTACCGGACAGTTGATCAAGGAGATCTCAAAGTGTGAAACGATTCAGCCGGCGCATTGATCGCCCTGCATGGAATCCTTTGAAATTACAAAGGAAAATAAAGGTTTTGTTTCTTTCATTTTCAAATTGTGTAAACTTTTGGCATGGTGTAGAATAGAAACGTATGGATGACATTTTTCCAATGACAGGCGAAGCAACCCGGAAAGGAAGAAACCAATATGAAGTATGATTTTGATGCGATCATTGACCGTTCCGAAAACCATTCTGCAAAGTATGACGAGCGGAAGAAAAAGTTCGGTACGGAGGATGTGATCCCCCTGTGGATCGCAGATATGGACTTTAAGACCTGCCAGCCGGTGATCGATGCCTTGACCAAGCGTGCGCAGGAGGGCATCTGGGGCTATACCGCCCGACCGGACAGCTACTTTGCCGCTATTCGGGCCTGGCAGAAGCGCCGCAACGGCTGGGAGATCGATCCGTCCCTTATGAGTTACAGCCTGGGCGTTGTCCAGTCCATCAGCGCCTGTGTGAAGCTGTTTACGCCGGAGGGCGGCAACGTGCTGATCCAGACACCGGTGTATTCCGAGTTCTACGATATGACGGAGGCATGGAACCGAAACGTGCTGGAAAACCGCTTTCTTGAAAAAGACGGTAAGTGGAGCATGGACTGGGAGGATTTTGAGGAAAAGCTGCAGCAAGCCGATCTGTTTTTGCTCTGCAATCCCCATAATCCGCTGGGCATGGTATGGGAACCGGAGGAGCTGCGCCGCATGGCAGAGCTGTGCATGAAGTACCATGTGAAGCTATTCTCCGATGAGATCCACTCCGATCTGCTTTTCCATGGAAAGAAACATACGCCCATTGCCACGCTGTCTCCGGAAATTGCGAACTATGTCATGACCGGCATTTCCGGAACCAAGACCTTTAATCTGGCAGGTCTTCAGGCCAGCACCATGATCTTCCCGGATCTACATACCAAGCAGGTCTTTGACCACTTCTGGACGAATATGGATATCCACCGCAACAACGCCTTCTCCCTGACTGCCATGGAAGCAGCGTTCAGCCAGGGCGGTGAGGAATGGCTGGAGCAGCTGCTGCCGTATATCAGCGATAACTTTGACTTTGTGGTGGATTACTGTGAGAAGCACATTCCGAAGATCAAGACCTACGCACCGGATGCCACCTATCTCATGTGGTTGGATTGCCGGGAACTGGGTCTTACCAACGAAGAACTGCATGATTTTATGATTCAAAAGGCCAAGTTGGGTCTGAACGACGGCTGCTCCTTTGGCCGCAGTTTGAACGGCTACATGAGACTCAATGCAGCCTGCCCCCGCAGCATTTTGGAAAAGGCACTGAAACAGCTGGAAGCTGCGGTCAATGCCCTGTAAAACGATATACATGAATGGAAAAACCTGCCTATTCCGCATGGGAACAGGCAGGTTTTTTATATCGTTTGGATTGTGGATCAGAGATCCAGAGAGCAGATGTCCTCTACGGTTTCTCTGCGAACGGCAACATAGCTTTCTCCGTTGCGCAGCATGACGATCGGAGGTCTGCCCACACGGTTGTAGTTGGAGGCCATGGAGTAGTTGTAAGCACCGGTGGTGCAGACGGCTACGATGTCACCACGGGCGGTGCTCTCCGGCATGGCGGTATCCTTTTGGATGATGTCGCCGCTTTCGCAGCAACGGCCCACCAAAGCGCAGGGCATTGCGCAGGCCTCGTCCATACGGCGGGCGGGCAGACAGGTATAGCGGGAGCCATAGAGGGCATAACGGGGGTTGTCCGTCATGCCGCCGTCGATGGAGACGTAGTTCTTGTAGCCGGGGATCCGCTTCACATTGCCCACGGTGTACAGGGTCATGCCGGCGTCGGCAGCAATGCTGCGGCCGGGCTCCATAAAGATGGCGGGCTCTTCTATGCCCAGACGCTTGCAGGCACCGTGAATGGCCTCTGCCACCTCTCCGATGCGGGTGGCAATGTCCACTTTGCCATCGCTTTCCACATAAGGCACGCCGTAACCGCCGCCCAAGTCCAGACAGCGCGTCACAAAGCCGTGCTTTTTCTGCATCTCTGCGGAGAACTCCAGCATCACCACGCTGGCACGCTGGAACACATCCTCGCCAAAGACCTGGGAGCCCACATGGCAGTGGTAGCCCAGCAGTTCAATGTGGGGCTGTGCCATGGTGAAGACGGTGATCTCCTCGGCCTGACCGGTCTCAATGGCGCTGCCAAACTTGGAATCCACCATGCCGGTATTCACGGCCTCATAGGTGTGAGGGTCAATACCGGGCGTCAGGCGCAGCAGCACCTTCTGGCGAATCTGACGGGCTGCGGCCTCGCGTTCGATGGCGCGGACTTCCTCCGTGTTGTCAGCCACGAAGTATCCCACGCCGTTGTCCATGGCATAGGCGATATCTGCATCCGTTTTGTTGTTGCTATGGAAGAAAGAGAGTCCCATGTCAAAGCCGGCCTGTGCAGCGGTGCAGATCTCGCCCACAGATACCACATCGACGCCCATATGCTCTTCTTTCATAATGCGGTACATCTGCTTGAAAGAGCATGCCTTGCTGGCATAGAGAGGGCGGGAGTCTGCATGGAAGTGCTTGCGGAACGCCTCGGTGTAAACGCGGCAGTTGTGGCGGATGCGATCCTCATCCATCAGATACAGCGGCGTGCCGTACTGCTTGGCAAGTTCCACGGTGTCCTGACCGCCAAAAGTCAGATGGCTGCCCGTAGCGGCAATGTTTTCACAGATAAAATTCGA
>JAKSQE010000147.1 GCA_024404295.1 Oscillibacter sp. | reverse complement strand
AACGCCGGTGATGGCGGAAATGCCGCAAGCGTGGAGGGGGGTCCCGGCAAAACCGGCCACTGCCAAAGCGGTGGCATTTTTTGCGGAATCACCGTACAGCTTGAACAAGGGGAAGATCTTGGGAATAAACAGCGTGGGGACCAGAATCAATGCAACGAGAGCAATGCCGCTGCCTACCAGCATGGCAAACAGCAAAAGAGCACGGCTCAGCGACATCACATACGCCTGACTTTTGCCCTCGCCGATGGCTTTGCCCACCAATACGGCTGTGGATGCACCCAGACCGAAGCAAACCACCATGAATAAACGATTCAGATTGCCCATAACAGCATTGGCAGCCAGCATTTCCACGGAGTTATCCGTGTAGCCCAGGATCACGGTCATCATGGAGTTGCCAAGACCCCACACAGCTTCATTCAGCACCACGGGCCAGGCGTACTTAATGAATCGCTTGGCCATATCAAAACCGGGATGCAGGAATGCCGGCACGTCCAGAGGGATCTTTTTGTCCCGGAATGCACAGATCACGCAGATCATGAACTCGGAAATACGAGCCAGCAGTGTGGCGATGGCAGCACCGGCAACACCCAGAGCGGGGATGCCGAAGTGGCCGAAGATCAGCACATAGTTGAGCCCGGTATTCAAAATCGTGGAGAAACCGAACAGCTTCATGCCGAAGTTGGGGTTTTCCACGCTGCGCTGCGCGGCGGCATAGATCGAGGAGAGCATGTTAAACACATAGGAGAAGCCAATGACCCGCAGGTAGGGAGCGCCTAACAGGGATAGATGGTGCCTGTTGCTCAGCAGATCCATCACCTGTACCGGGAAGAGGAAGAAGACAATGGCAAGCACCAGCGTGATGCAGCATCCGATCAGGGAAGAGACACCTAATGCACGGTTGATGTTTTTCAGATCTCCTTTGCCCCAGTACTGACTGATCAGGATACCGAGGCCGCTCTGCACGCCAAAGACAATGCTGATGAGCAGAAACACCGGCACGTTGGCGGTGGTGACGGCGGCCATCTCATCGTTGCCCAACTGGCTGACCATAAACGTGTCGATCAGACCCAGGGAAAACGTAATGAGGTTTTGCAGGATCATGGGCAGAGCCAATGTCCAAAGCCGTTTATAGAAGCCGGGCTCCCGGCGAAGATCGTTGCACATAAAAAGAAGCCTTTCTCGGGTTTCAAGGGCCGCGTCCCTTTCACAAAATCAGAGCATGGGCATGCGTGTATCGTGGTGCTTTCGAAGGGCCTCCACGCAGGCATCAATGTCTGTCTTTGTCGTCTCCGGGCCAACACTTAAACGAATCACGCTTTGCCCGGTTTTCTTGGGTAACCTGATCGCATCTACCACATGGCTCAGCTTCCCCTGATGGCAGGCGGAACCGGCAGAGATGCAGATCCCTTGACTGGAGAGATCGGTGACGATATTGGCACTGGGCCAGCCCACTAATGCAACGGACAGCACATGGGGCGCTGTGCCGCTGCCGATGATCTGCAGATCGGGAATGGTAGAGAGCTGCTCTTTGGCATAGGCTTTGATGTCAGCCATCTGAGATAGCTTCTCCTGCAGACCGTTCATCCGCAGTTCTACCGCTTTGGCGAAACCGGCGATCTGGGCGGTAGCCTCCGTGCCGGAGCGCAGGCCGCTTTCCTGCCCGCCACCGGCCAGCAGGGGACGGGGATTACGGACGCGAGGGCCAATGTACAGAGCACCAACACCCTTGGGGCCGCCGATCTTATGCGCGGAGATGGTAACGAAGTCTGCACCCAGCGCCTTGGGAGAGCAGGGAACTTTCAAAAAGCCCTGCACGGCATCGGTATGCAGCAACGTTTTCGGATTCTTTCGGGCTAAGCCCTTTGCGATTTCCGCAATGGGATATACATTACCCAGCTCGTTGTTCACCAGCATAACGGAGACCACAGCGGTGTCGGGCCGGACGGCATCCAGCACCTGCTGCGCGGAGAGATCACCGTTGCCGTCGGGGGCAAGATAGGTCACTTCATAGCCCTGCTTTTCCAACCATTTGCAGGTTTCCAGCACGGCGTTATGCTCCACGGCGGTGGTGACGATGTGTTTGCCCACATGACGGTTTTGCCAGCAGGCGGCCTGAATGGCCCAGTTGTCGCCCTCGGTGCCGCAGGAGGTAAAGAATAACTGTTTGGTGTCGCAGCCCAAAGCGGCGGCAATGGTCTTGCGCCAGGATTCTACCTGCTTTTTCATATCTGCACCCAGCGCATATTGAGAACTGGGATTGCCGTACTGCTCTGTCAGCACAGAATACATCGCATCCGCGACCTCCCGAGGAACGGGTGTGGTGGCGGCATGATCCAGATAAATCATAAGGAAATACCTCTTGTTTCTACTTGTGCAAAAGAAAAATTCAACGTATAATAGACACAACGTTTTATTATATAGAGAGTTCTCGGAAAGCGCAAGGAGTTTCCCCTATGAAAGTTGCAATTTACACCCTCGGGTGCAAAGTGAATCAATATGAGACCCAGGCCATGGAACAGACCCTTCGCACGAAGGGCCACACAGTGGTGGACTTTACCGAGGAAGCCGATGCCTATGTGGTGAACAGCTGCTCCGTGACGGCAGTCAGCGACCAGAAGTCCCGCCAGATGATCCACCGGGCCCGGAAACAGCACCCTCAGGCCGTGATCGCCCTGTGCGGCTGCTATGCCCAGACCCATGCGGAGGAGGTTCGGAAACTGGATGTGGATCTGATCTCCGGTACCGGTGACCGTGAGGGATTCATCAGCCTGTTAGAAGAAGCTGTTACAGAGAAACACCACATTGAGGCCATCGACGAGGCCTTTGAACGCCGGGTGTTTGAGGTATTGCCTGCCGGCGGTATGGAAAACCGCACCCGTGCCATGCTGAAGGTGGAAGATGGCTGCGTCAATTT
>JAKSQE010000146.1 GCA_024404295.1 Oscillibacter sp. | reverse complement strand
GGGGCAGGATGGAAAGGGTCAAACCCAATGCGAGAAGAATGGCAAATAGCCTCTTTTTCATAAAAAAGATCCTCCGTGGGGCAAATGATGTCTCATTTTATCACTGAAAAAGGTACTTTGCAAGATTGGCGCTGCTGGACAGATATCAAAACATCTGCTACAATAAAACCATAAATGGAAAGCAAACCTATTTGATCAACATATAGGAGGAATCTACGATGGAACTGAAAGAAATTTTGAACAAGTGCGATCATACCCTGCTGGGACAGACTGCTACCTGGAACGAGATCAAGGCCATTTGCGACGATGGTATGAAATATAACTGTGCCAGCGTCTGCATCCCCGCCAGCTATGTGAAGCAGGCTGCCGAATACGTGGAGGGAAAGCTCGCGATCTGCACCGTTATCGGCTTCCCCAACGGCTACGACACCACGGCTGCCAAGTGCTTCATGGCTACCGATGCGGTAAACAATGGCGCGGAAGAAGTGGATATGGTCATCAACATTGGTTGGGTGAAGGATCAGAAGTGGGATGAGCTGCTCGCTGAGATTCAGGCAATTAAGGCCGCCTGCAATGGTAAGCTGCTGAAGGTTATCATTGAGTGCTGCTTCCTGACAGACGAAGAGAAGATCAAGATGTGTGAGATCGTTACCGCTTCCGGTGCGGATTATATCAAGACTTCCACCGGATTTGGTGGCGGCGGAGCTACCCGTGAAGATGTAGCACTGTTTGCCAAGCACATTGGCCCCCATGTGAAGATTAAGGCCGCCGGTGGCATTGCTGATCTGAAAGACGCTGAGGATTTTATCAATCTGGGTGCTTCCCGTTTGGGTACCAGCCGCATCGTCAAGGCTGTTAAGGCCATGGAGAAGTAAACAAAGGAGGATTGAAAGATGGGTACGCCTCATAATGAAGCGAATAAGGGCGCATTTGCCAAAACGGTCCTAATGCCCGGTGATCCGCTGCGAGCAAAGTTCATTGCTGATACCTTCCTGGAGGACGCAAAGCTGGTGAACAATGTGCGCGGTGTGCAGGGCTATACCGGAACTTACAAGGGTACTCCTGTCAGCGTGATGGCCAGCGGAATGGGGATGCCCGCCATCGGCATCTATTCCTATGAGCTGTACAGCGAATATGATGTGGAGAACATTATCCGTGTCGGTTCTGCCGGCAGCTATACAGACAAAGCGAAGGTCTATGATGTGGTGCTGGCAAGCGGCGCTTATTCCGAGAGCACCTATGCCAAGACGCAAAGCGGCTTTGCAGGGGACATGATCGCCCCCAGCGCAGACCTGTGCCAGGCAATTCGCGCCTCTGCCAAGGATCTGAATATTCCCATGATTGAGGGTGTGATCCACTCCAGTGATGTGTTTTATCGCCAACCCGCAAAGGAAGCGGGACCTCTGTACTGGGAGCGCCTGCGGGATGAAAAGGGATGCGTAGCTGTGGAGATGGAGAGCTTCGCCCTGTTCCACAATGCCGGTATTTTAGGCAAGAATGCCGCCTGTATCCTGACCATTTCCGATAGTTTTGTCTCTCCGGAGATTACGACCCCCGAGGAGCGGCAGACCAGCTTTACCAACATGATGAAGATTGCATTGGAAACCGCTGTAAAAATGGCAGAAAAGAAATAAGAATGCTGCACAGGCTGCCCGAGAGGACAGCCTGTGTTCTTTTTGGGGAAAATAACAAAAAACACTTTAAAGCGAGAAAAAATCTACAATACTTTGCAGAAAATGTGTCGAAAATAAAAACAATGTGCAAATGTTATTGCAATTAGCCGGCAGGGTTGATATAATCAATTCAACCCGAAAGGGGCAACTCTGCGGTTTTGTACCCAGAGAAATTACATATCGAAAGAGGTAGATTCCAATGAAGAAGTTTCTTGCATTGACTCTGGCATTGGTTATGGCTCTGTCTCTGGTTGCTTGCGGCAAGAAGGCCGAGGCTCCCACCGAGACTCCCAGCCAGACTGAAGAGCCCAGCACCGAGCCCACCACTGTCACCAACCCCGACGAGATCGACGACAACATGACTTCCGCTGACGGCAAGTATCAGGTTGCTTTCGTTACCGACGTTGGCCAGCTGAAGGATAAGTCCTTCAACCAGGGCACTTATGACGGCGTGAAGCTGTATGCTGTTAACAATGGCCTGAGCTACAAGTATTATCAGCCCGCTAACGGCGATCAGGCTACTGATGACGACCGTTACGACGCTATGAAGGCCGCTGTTGAGGCTGGTGCTGACGTTATCGTTTGCGCAGGCTTCATGCAGGGCGGCGCTCTGGAGCGCGCTGCCGGCGAGTTCACTGACACCAAGTTCGTCTTTATCGATGGCTGGTCTCTGGGCATGGACAACGTTGCAGGCATCGCCTTCAACGAGGAGCAGTGCGGCTACTTCGCAGGCTTCGCTGCTGTCAAGGAAGGCTATGAGAAGCTGGGCTTCACCGGCGGTGGCGGCGGCACCAACCCCGCTTGCATCCGTTACGGCTATGGCTTCGCTCAGGGCGCTAACGACGCTGCTGCTGAGATGGGCAAGACTGTTGAGATGAATTACTCTTGGGAGTATGGCGCATCCTTCTCCGCTTCCCCCGAGCTGCAGACCATGATCAACGGCTGGTATGCTAACGGCACCGAGATCGTCTTCGCTTGCGGCGGTTCTATGTTCCAGTCTGTTGCAGCTGCTGCTTCTGCTAACGACGGCGCTGTCATCGGCGTTGACGTTGACCAGTCCAGCGAGTCCGACACCGTTGTCACCTCCGCTATGAAGGGCCTGTCTGACGCTGTTCAGTGGGCTGTCGCTAAGGTCTATGACGGCACTTGGTCTGAGATCGGCAACAACGCCACTTCTCTGGGTGTTGCTGAGAATGCTGTTGGCCTGCCCACCGCTACTTGGAGCCTGGAGAACTACACCGTGGCCGAGTACGAAGCTCTGTTTGCTGACGTTCTGGCCGGCAAGGTTCAGATCGACAACAACTCCGAGAT
>JAKSQE010000145.1 GCA_024404295.1 Oscillibacter sp. | reverse complement strand
TCCACCTGAAGCGCGATCACCCCGAATGCTCCAATATGATGAAGGCAGAGGATAAGGTCAGCGGCATTCTCTCCACCGCCGGTGTCCGCTTTGGCCAGACCATGACCGGTGTGGTGAAGAAGATCGGCAAGAAGGACTGACCTATGCACGAATTGGGTGTCGTATTTCACATTTCGGACAGTGTCGTGAAAATCGCACAGGAGAACGATGCACAGCACGTTCATTCCGTCACGCTGGAAATTGGTGAGGTTTCCACCGTCATTCCGGAATACCTGCTGGATGTTTGGAAGTGGAACTGCAAACGTGTGCCGCTTCTGGAGGACTGTGAGCTGCTGGTGGAGCGCATTCCCGCCGTAACCTATTGTGATGGCTGCGGCAAGACCTACGAAACCATCCCCCACGGCAAAATCTGTCCTCACTGCGGCAGCGACAAAACCTGGCTCCAAACCGGAAATGAAGTCAATATAAAGGACATAACCATCGAATAGCGAATACTACCTCACCAGAATCGCCTCTATGGGCGGTATCGGGGACCGGGATTGAAGGAACCATTGGGCCTGGTTGGCACAATAACGGTGCTGCCGGGTAGTCGGTGGTACATGTTCTCTGTATCAGCACATGTGCCTGGGCAGGAATAACTTGAAAAGAAGTGCAGTAACATGGCGAATTTTACGCAGAAAGCAATCAAGCAAACGTTTCTTTCCCTTTTGGAAGAGCACCCGCTGTCGGATATTACAGTGAAAAACATCGTGGAAACCTGCGGAATTAACCGCAATTCCTTTTATTATCACTATCGGGACATTCCCGCCCTGATCGAGGAAATTGTCAAAGAGCAGGCCGAGACGATTATTCAGAAGTACCCAACTGTCAATTCGATCGTGGAGTGCTTTGATGCGCTGACCGAGTTTGCCTCCCAACGGAAACGAGCCATTATGCACATCTACCGCTCCGTCAGCAGAGATGTGTTCGAACGCAATCTGATGGAAGTCAGCGCATATTTTGTGAGCAGCTATGTCAATACAGCATTGGCTCAGGAAAATATTGCCGCTGAGGACAAGCAGGCCATCATCAACTATTACAAATGTGTAGGCTTCGGGCTGATTATTGACTGGCTCAATAATGGAATGACAGAAGCTTACGCCCAATCTATCCGCAGAATCTTTCTCCTGAAAAAGGATCTGGCACTGGAAATTGCTCAGATGCTTCAGGGGCAGGTGTAATATTTTCAAGTTATCATTTTTTAGGCACAGGACTATCCTGTGCCTATTTTTTATGCAATCGTGGGTACCATATCCGGATTTCGGACAGTTTTCATGGGATGCCTGTAATTCATACACTGGGAAAGGATTGCCCGTGGTAAATCGGCATTTTCAGGAGTATATTGCTTCACAGAAAGAGCGAACAAAAGGAGGTTACGAAAATGAAGCTGCGTTCTGTTCTTCCGATGCGGATTGCCAAGTATGGATACATGATTGTCTCTGCGGTTTTCTGTGCTGCCGGTATCAGCATGATCCTGCTGCCTGCGCCGTCTGCTCAGGCAATCGGAATTTTCTGCGGTATTGCCATGCTGCTGTTCGGCATCATCAAGCTTGTCGGATACTATTCCAAGGATTTGTACCGGCTGGCGTTCCAGTATGATTTCCAGTTTGGAATTCTTCTGATGATTTTGGGCGTACTTACCTTGCTGCATCCGGGGAATGCCATGAATTTCATCTGCATCTCTTTCGGCGTGTGCATGATTGCCGAAAGCCTGTTCAAAGCCAAGATTGCCTTTGATGCAAAGCTGTTTGGCATCCGGGAATGGTGGCTGACACTAATAATGGCTGTGCTGAACGGGCTTGCAGGTCTGCTGCTGGCATACCGTCCGGATGATGCCACGCAGGTCATTATGACGCTTCTGGGAATCGCTCTGCTTGCAGAAGGTTTGTTAAACCTCAGCGCAGCAATCAGTCTGGTAAAAATCGTAAAGCACCAGATACCGGATGTGATTGATGCTGATGATTATGAAATTTTAGGAGGGTAATAAAAATGCGTTTTTCCAAAGCGGTGGTAAAGTGCCGCATTCCGATTTTAATACTGACGGTTCTTTTGATGATCCCGTCCGTGCTCGGCATGGCAGCGACCCGTGTCAACTACGACATGCTGACCTACCTGCCGGAGGATATGGAAACCGTCATCGGTCAGAATGATCTGCTGGAGGATTTCAGCAAAGGAGCCTTCACATTCCTGATCTTTGAAGATATGGAGAGCAAGGATGTGGCGAAGCTCAAGGAAAAGGTGGAAGCTGTGGAGCATGTGGACACCGTGCTCTGGTATGATTCTCTGAGTGACCTTTCCATTCCCATGGAGCTGCTGCCGGACAAGGTGCGCAGCGAATTCAACACCGACCATTCCACAATGATGGCCGTGTTCTTTGACACTGGAACCTCGGATGACCTGACCATGGAGGCTGTCAAGGAAATCCGCAGCATCTGCGGATCCCAGTGCTTCGTTTCCGGTATGACGGCACTGGTTGTGGATCTGAAGGATCTGTGCGAGCAGGAGGAGCCCATTTATGTGGCACTGGCTGTTATCCTCGCCAGCGTTTCCATGCTGATCTTCCTGGACGGCTGGCTGGTTCCCGTTGTGTTCCTTCTGTCCATCGGCGCCATGATTCTGTTGAATCTGGGCACCAACTATTTCCTCGGTGAGATTTCCTACATCACCAAGGCCCTTTCCGCCGTGCTGCAGCTTGCCGTCACGATGGACTACTCCATCTTCCTGTGGCACAGCTACAATGAGCAGCGGGAAACGCATTCCGATCACAAGGAAGCCATGGCAATTGCCATCAAGGAAACCCTGACCAGTGTCATCGGCTCTTCCATCACGACTGTTGCCGGCTTCATTGCCCTGTGCTTCATGAGCTTTACGCTGGGCCGTGACCTGGGAATTGTGATGGCGAAGGGTGTTGTCCTGGGCGTGCTCGGCTGCGTGACCGTGCTGCCGTCTCTGATTCTTGTGCTGGATAAGCCGCTG
>JAKSQE010000144.1 GCA_024404295.1 Oscillibacter sp. | reverse complement strand
CGTGTGTCTTATCCCCGGAAGGACAGGGACTCCACCGTAGGCAGCAGCTCATGGAGTTTCTGCTTGCAGTTCTCGATCACGGCACGGCCGGTCTCGGTCTCAAAGCCCTTGCGGCGAATGGTGCGGCGCATCTGGCGGGTGTAGCCAATGATGCGGGCCTTATCGGTGTAGGTCTGCAGCGTGGCCTCGTCCTCTGTGCCGAAGTACAGACGGATGGTATCGTTCCAGATCTTCTCGGTCAGGGTGCGATCCATACCCAGGAAATCCTTAACGATCTGGTGGTCCAACTCGGAATAGCCCAGATAAGCCAGCCACACGGAAGCGAACTCAAACACCGGATCGCCCTGGCACAGGGTGTCCATGTCGATGAGCAGGGTCTCACCGTTTTGCATCATGACGTTTTTCAGGTGATAATCGCCGTGGAGCATGTGGTGATCCACGGGAACCGCCTCCACCAGAGCGTGGAGCTTGTTGTAGTCCTCTTCCGGCAGATAGGGCTGCAAAAACTCCACCCAGTTCAGCGCTACGTCACGCATGTCGGGCATGTCCTCGGGACGAACCTCCGTACCGTGGATCTTTCGCAGCAGTTCGGCATTCAAAGCGATGTACTTATCAGCGTTTTCGGGTTCAGCGACCACCAGCTGTGCAAAGGTTTTTGCATTCAGCAGCTCAAAGACAGAGCCGTAGCTGTCGCCCACGCGCACCACATCATAGGGGATGGCGGTGGGGATGCCCAGCACGAAGGCTCGGCGAGCCAGTTCCCGCTCACGATGAATATCGGGCAGTGCGTCGGCATTGAAATAGACTTTGATGATGGTGTCGCTGTCGATGCGATACACCTTGCCGTTGGCGCCCTGACCGATGACCTCGCAGCCATCCACGGACAGGCGGCGATAGCCCTTCTCCACCTTCATCATCTCGGTGAAACCGGTCATGTCCAGGATCTCGTAGACTTCTGCACGGACGTTGATCATCTTAACGGTGGGGACTTCTTTACGCACACGCAGCACCACGCGCAAGCCGGCAGAAGAGATATACTCCAGATTTTCGGCATCCAGGATCAACTGTTCAAAGGGGTTGTTCGTACGAATTTCGGTCAGCTCGGCCTCGACCTGAGAAGCGTTGGCAGAGTCTACTCGGCCTTCCAAAGAGATGGTCAAAATCTGATCATGTAGTTCATGTTTCATATCTGTCTCTCCTCCCTAACGTTTTGAAACACCACATTTTTCCGCTGTATAAATTCCTGATATGCATCGTATTCACTCAGTTCTGCCGTATAGGCGGCGATGCAGTCGTAGTACCATTTCTGCCATGCAGGGTCTTTCTGGTGGAAGTGCTCCCAGAGGGCGTCGCCCTTCACCTGATATTGGCGGTAAAAGGCCCGCATATTGGCTAACTTGTCGCCCAGCCACAGTTTCTTTACGGAAATGTCTGTGGCATCCCGCAAAATGGCGAGGGTCTCACTCTTACGAAGATACCAACTCTCCTCATCCGGCATTCCAGGGTGCTTACTCTCGGTTTCCGTCAGAACCAGATCCAGCACTCGCTGGCCGAACCGGGCAAGGATCTCCTCGGCAGTGGTATTGGTGTCCTCGATGGTATCGTGGAGGACAGCTGCAGCAAGCAGTTCCTCGTCGTCACTCATGGTGCTGACAATGGTAGCTACTTCCATAGGATGTATGATATAGGGTGTTTTTTCAGTACGGCGTCGCTGTGCATTGTGCCGCTCCGCTGCAAAGCATAGGGCTTGTTCAAACAATTCCATGATCAAAACCTCTTTTTCATGGTCACAATATTCTGGTTTTCTTTGCGCTCATAGCTGACCTCATCCATGGTCTTTTTCACCAGATAGATGCCAAGGCCGCCGATCTGCCGATCCTCAGCCATCAAGGTCACATCCGGATCTTCCTTTGCCAGTGGATCGAAGGGAATTCCTTTGTCCATCAAGCAGATGGCGGTCAGACCCTCACTCATGTCCAACTTCACCGTCACCGTGCCGCCAGATGTGCCGTAGGCATAGTGGGCAATATTGACAAACAGTTCCTCAAAGGCCATGCAGATCTGCATAGAGGTCGCCATGGGACAGTTGGCCTCGTCCAGTGCGGATTCTAACATTTCCATGGCGTCCGGCAGTGCGCTGACCTCTGCCGGAAACGTCTTTTCCAACATCAAAACTCCTCCCTTCAGAAATGAACCTCGGGCATGATGTGCCCTTTTTGTATATTATACTCCGTTTTAGGTGGCAGCAACAAGAAGTTTCCGTTTTTTATAGGAATGTGTATCTCTTTTGCACCGTTTTCTATGATATCGTAAGTCCAAAGAGAAGCCGGAAACAGCTTCTGAAACCCCACCCCTCTTGATTTTAATTCTATGATACCCCCTAAAACGGTGCAAAAGAGATGCAAAATCAAAAAAATTTACTTTCCGCATTCCCGCTTTCTGCTATAATTTAAACCACTCAGATCCCTCTGGACCAGCGACTCCCGTTTCCCGGTCAGCGGATCGATTTAGGAGATGCCATATGATACCTTACATAAAATTGACGATTGCCGCCAGCCTGCCGGTGCTGGCAACCGCAGTACTCTTTACCGCAGAGAAAAAAACACAGTTCGGTGCGCTGAGTACCCGAACACGGCAGGTACTGTATGGCCTGATCTTCGGTCTGATCGCAGTGATGGGCACCGAGTGGGGTATCCCCATCAATGGTGCACAGGTCAACTGCCGTGACGCAGCCGTGCTGATAGCCGGACTGCTGTTCGGCGGTCCTGCAGGCATCATCGCAGGCCTCATCGGCGGCGTGGAACGCTGGGTCGCCGTGGCATGGGGCGTGGGCTCCTTTACTCGTCTGGCCTGCTCGGTCTCCACCATTCTGGCAGGCTTCTTTGCCGCTCTGGTACGGAAATACCTGTTTGAGGGCAAGCGCCCCGGCTGGCTGATTGCCTTTATGGGGGGCGTGGTCATGGAGGTATTCCACCTGACTATGGTGTTCGTCACCAACATCGCCACCCCGGCGGAGGCCATGGCGGTGGTG
>JAKSQE010000143.1 GCA_024404295.1 Oscillibacter sp. | reverse complement strand
CAAGAACTCCCTGACCACTCTGCCCATGGGCGGCGGCAAGGGCGGCTCCGACTTCAACCCCAAGGGCAAGTCCGATGCTGAGGTCATGCGTTTCTGCCAGAGCTTCATGACCGAGCTGAATCGCCACATTGGCCAGTGCGTTGACGTTCCCGCCGGTGATATCGGTGTCGGTGGCCGCGAGATCGGCTTCCTGTTTGGCCAGTATAAGCGTATCCGCGACAGCTATGATGCTGCAGTCCTGACCGGTAAGGGCCTGACCTACGGCGGCTCTCTGACCCGTACCGAGGCTACCGGTTACGGTCTGTGCTACCTGACTCAGGAGATGCTCAAGTGCATGAAGAGCGACAGCTTTGCCGGCAAGACCGTTGTGATCTCCGGCAGCGGTAACGTTGCAATCTTCGCTTGCCAGAAGGCTACCGAGCTGGGTGCCAAGGTCGTTGCTCTGAGCGACTCCAACGGCTATATCCACGATCCCAACGGCATCAATCTGGACATCGTGAAGGATATCAAGCTGGGTCACCGCGGCCGTATCAAGGAGTATGCCGACCGTGTTGCCGGCAGCACCTACACCGAGGGCTTCCGTGGCATCTGGTCCATCCCCTGCGATATCGCTCTGCCCTGCGCAACGCAGAACGAGATCGACGAGGATGCCGCAAAGAAGATCGTTGCCGGTGGCGCCATCGCCGTGGCTGAGGGTGCTAACATGCCCTCCACTCCCGAGGCAATCGCCGTGTTCCAGAACGCAGGCGTTCTGTTTGCTCCCGCAAAGGCTGCAAACGCCGGTGGCGTGGCTACCTCCGCTCTGGAGATGAGCCAGAACAGCATGCGTTACAGCTGGACCTTCGAAGAGGTCGACGCCAAGCTGCAGGGCATTATGGTCAATATCTTCCATAACATTTATGATGCTGCTGCCGAGTACGGCATGGACGGCAACCTGGTTGCCGGCGCCAACATTGCAGGCTTCCTGAAGGTCGCTGATGCCATGATGGCTCAGGGTTTGGTCTAATCCAAAAACAAGTTCAACAAAAAGGGGCCTTTACGGCCCCTTTTTGTTTCATTTTCGCAAGTCGCCGATTTGTGCGGGTCACTTCGCGGAAAGCGACAATAAGAAAGGCAGCTTTATGAGAGTTTTGAATATCGGCTCCATGAATTTGGACTATGTGTACAGTGTGGACCACATTGTTCTTCCCGGAGAAACGGAATCTACCGGCGAGATCCATGTATATTTAGGTGGCAAAGGCATGAACCAGTCCGTGGCCCTGGCTAAGGCCGGCGTGTCGGTCTATCAGGGCGGTATGATCGGCCAGGACGGACAACCCTTTTTAGATGCCTGTGCCGAATTCGGCATTCATAGCGAGTATATCGCAAGGTCAGCCGGCAAAACCGGTCACGCCGTGATTCAAATTGACAAGAATGCCCAAAACAGCATTCTTCTGTATGGCGGTGCAAACCAATGCCTGACGAAAGCATATGTTGACGAGGTTCTGAGTCACTTCGATTCCGGCGATATTCTGTTACTGCAGAATGAGGTCAATCTGCTGCCGTATATGATTGATAAGGCCTATGGGCAAGGCATGCAAATCGTCTTGAATCCATCGCCCTTTCATGACAATCTTGCCGCCGCAGATCTGTCTAAAGTCAGCATTTTCCTGTTGAACGAGGTGGAGGGCAACCAGTTGACCGGCCAAACCTCTCCCGATGAAATTCTGGTTGAAATGAACCGCCGTTTTCCACAGTCACGAATTGTTTTGACTTTAGGGGAAAAGGGCGCCATATACTTCGATGGCAGAGAGAAATATTTTCAGCCGATTTTTCCCGTCAATGCTGTGGATACCACAGCAGCCGGCGACACTTTTACCGGCTACTTTCTGGCAGGTCTGGTCGAAGGCTTATCGATTCCATCGGCCTTAAAGCTGAGCGCAAAAGCTTCCTCCATTGCCGTTTCCCGCACCGGAGCCGTCCCCTCGATTCCATATCGCAAAGAAGTAGAAGATGCACTTGCAAACGAACCTTCCTGATCGACGCAAAATGACCACCCGACAAGGGTGGCCATTTTTATATTCAAGCAAGGATGCCTCGTTTCGTTTTCATCCGAAACAGTAAATCGATAAACTCCCCATAGACAGGTATAAAGCTACCATCCGCAATCATTTGGTTGATTTCCTCGCAGGAAGCCCATTTAACGTCCATAACCTCCTCTTCCTGCAGTTTCAAATCGGATAATGTCAAGTCCATCTCGACACTGTAAAAATCATGGATCATGCGGTCGTAATACAGTGCCAATAGTTTTGTTAGGTTCTCCTCTTTCACTTGGATCCCTAATTCCTCCGCAATTTCCCGCTGTACCGCTGTCAAGCTTGTCTCTCCCGATGTCACGGCGCCGCCCACGGAGACATCCCACATACCGGGCCAGCTTTTCTTGCTCTTTTGTCGCCGCTGAATCAGCATTTTCCCGTCAGAGTGAAAGATGCAGGCAAATACCGCCATCGTATATGCATCTTTCTTTACCGGCGTTCCGCGAATAATGCTCTGCTCCGTGTTAACAAAGCGATCCTGATATAAATCCACTCTTTCCAACGTGCTCACCTTCGTTCTACTGCAGTTCATACAGGGGGCGAATTCTTTGATATGGTTGTGTCCGATAGGTCACAGACGAAATTCGTTTTCCGTTTACACCATACTTCGGGTGTATTCCAAAGAGGTCGATATACTGTGCTAAATCATCCTGTTCCGCCGCCATAGCCTCCAGCAAAAGCACCGTGGCACGGGCATCGTCCACAGCCCGATGGCTGTTTTCAGCTCCCTTCAGGTGGAACGACTCGATCGCATTGCACAACTTATGCGGATAGTCTCTGCGGTCCTTATAAACCGTCAGCGCATCGAGAAAATGTGCTCTCCGAAGTTCTCCAGCAAGTCCCCACGGCTGCAGCAGATAATAGAGAAAATTCAGGTCAAACTGTGCATTATATGCCACCAGTAAAGGCCGCTCACAGCCCTCAAGCAGATGGCAAAAGCGCTCTGCCGCTTCCTTGTCGGAAATTCCCTC
>JAKSQE010000142.1 GCA_024404295.1 Oscillibacter sp. | reverse complement strand
CAGTCGGGTTTCAGTTGCTTTAGTAAGGCTTCGCCCAGAATCGGTGCAGGAATGGTATTGAAGACCATATCAAACGCATTCAATTTTCCATCAAGTTGATCTGTCTCCAGAGCAGACCATCCATAGGCTTGAATCCACGCCAAGTCGGCTGGTTTCCGCGCAGTGGCAGTTACTCGTACGCCCAATCCACGCAAGCGATCACTCAGTAGCTTTCCTATGCGGCCGAATCCCAGCACCAGACAGTGCTTCCCCAACAGTGTGCTTTCAGAATAGTCCATCGCCACTTGAATGGCTGCCTCTGCCGTTGCCGCAGCGTTGGCTACCGTCAGTTCTTCCCGCTTAAAATAATCCACCAGATGCAGTCCCAGCGATTCTGCCGTTTCCATCTCTTTCCTCTGGATCTGTCCTGCCAGGAGCATTTGTTCTGGCTTAAACCTTTTGAAAAGTTCCTCGATCGGAACCGTTTTTGTTTCGCAGTTGAGTATTCCTGCAGGTTTGCAAAGAGGCAGAGGCATGATAACCATTTCCTGTTTAGAAACCCGGTCCAAGTCATCTTGATTGAACTCTCCCCATTGTTCCAAACCATATGTAGTAACAGAGTGTCCATCGCTCTGTAGTAATTTGACAAGCTCAGCCTGTCGCCGATCTCCGCCAATCACTCCAACATTCAAATCCGGCACCTCCTTGCTCTAAGGTATGCCATAGTGATAATAATGTGAAAGCAGCGGTACCGTTTTGGCACCGCTGCGACACATATATAATATACATTATTTTTTTATTTCTTTGCCGCCGTCAGTAGAATTTCCCGCTGATTCTGTAATTCTCCGTCAATGACCTGATTCAGTAAGCGATCCAACACCTTGCCGATTTCCGGCCCCTGATATCCCAGAGCCATCATGTCCCGCCCGTTGACCGCCAACTGTTTCAGCGAAAAGCAGGAATCCTCATCCAAGAGCCGGTTCAAAATGAGCTCCGCCTTGTCCAACTCTTGTTGCCAGCCTTGAAATTCCGGTGCCTGCGCAAGATTATCTGCTCGTTTCAACTTGATCAGCAGGCGCAGTTCCTCCTCACCCAGAATCCGCAAGGCCCTGTTAATACTTTTATCCGTGCGGGGAATCTCTCTGTCATGCCAGTCCACCAGCCGCACAATGCGTTCCCGCACTTCATTGCTGCACTTTAATCGGCGCAGCATGACATCTGCCAAATCCTTACTAATGGCGGCATGCCCATAAAAGTGGCCCAGTCCGTTATCATCTATTGTAAAGCAATGGGGTTTCCCAATGTCATGGAGCAACGCCGCACAACGTAGTTCCGCAACCGGCGGAACATGATCCACAGCGTGCAAGGAATGCTCCCACACATCATAAATATGGTGAAAATTCTGCTGGTCAAACCCAACCATCGGCAAAATTTCCGGCCAGAACACCCCGATAACCTCCGGAAACTCCCGCAACACCCGCACCGCATCTTTTCCTGTTAGCAGTTTCCAAAGTTCCACTTGAATGCGTTCCACAGCAATTTTATTCAAGAGGTCTTTGTGCTTTCGAATCGCTGCCGCCGTATTGGCTTCAATGGAAAATCCCAACGTTGCTGCGAAGCGCAGGCCTCGCATGATGCGCAGTGCATCTTCCTGAAAACGGCAATCAGGGTCACCTACACAGCGCAATAAACCGTTTTTCAAATCCGGAATCCCGCCGTATGGGTCATGCACAACTCCATCCAATCCCAATGCTATGGCATTCACAGTAAAATCCCGCCGAGCCAAATCCTCCTTCAGGGAACGGGTAAATTGAACGGTATCCGGTCTGCGATGATCCTGATAGGTGCCATCACGGCGGAACGTTGTGACCTCCACAGATTGATGCCCATTTCCCACAGTTACCGTACCATGCCGTAATCCGGTTGGAAATGCTCTGGGAGTAAACAAAGCCATGGTCTCCTCCGGTAGTGCAGAGGTGGTAACATCCCAGTCCTCAGGAACACGTCCCAACATCAAATCCCGCACACAGCCGCCTACGCAATAGGACTCTTTTCCGTCATCCTGAAGTTTTTGCAAAATTTCCTGCACAAATTGAGGAATTTTCAAGGGTTGACCCCCTCCTCTCGGTTGCATTTTGCTAAGTTGCGTATTATAATAAGATACTTTATTATGATATACCGTTTTTCTCTGTTTCGCAAGAACAGCCATTGGAAAGGAAGAACTTTATGAATAATCCCAATCCCATTTCCGATTATCTGGTGCCCGGCAAGCGTGCCCACCTTGTTGGCATAGGCGGCGTTTCTATGTGTCCTTTAGCCGAGGTGCTGGCAGGCAACGGCCTGTATGTACAGGGTTCCGACATGAATGAGAGCGCAACCGTCAAGCATCTGCGCCAGCAGGGCATTTCTGTAGCGCTCGGCCACAATGCCGAAAATCTGGGTAATTGCGACCTTGTCATTCGCACCGCTGCCGTCCATGACAGCAACCCCGAAATTGCCGGTGCCATTGCCCGCGGTATACCTGTATACGAACGTGCACAGGCCTGGGGCGCATTGATGCAGCGTTATCCCGAAGCACTTTGCATCTCCGGTACTCATGGCAAAACCACGACCACCTCCATGTGCACCCATATTTTCATGGCTGCACAGAAGGATCCCACCGTCATGATCGGCGGCACGCTTCCCCTGCTGAATTCTGGTTACCGGGTAGGCGAAGGCGACACCATTATTCTGGAATCCTGTGAGTACTGCAACAGCTTCCTCAGCTTCTATCCCACCGTAGCGGTCATTCTGAACGTGGAAGCCGATCATCTGGACTTTTTCAAGGATCTGCAGGACATCCAGCATTCTTTCCGTAAATTTGCGGATCTTGTCCCTGCCGACACCGGCTGCACTGTTGCAAACTTTGACAACGAGAGCGTCCGCGTCACCTTGGACGGCTACGAGAAAATGCTGTTCTGGTTCAGCGTTCAAAACCACGAGGCAGATTGCTATGCCGATCATATCAGTTGGGACCATGGTATGCCCAGTTTTGATGTCATCATTCACGGTAAGCAATACGCTCACGTCTCTTTACGTGTAGGTGGCGAGCACAACGTTTCCAACGCTTTGGCCGCCGCC
>JAKSQE010000141.1 GCA_024404295.1 Oscillibacter sp. | reverse complement strand
CTGCTGCAAAGGCTGCCGAGGAAGCAAAGGCTTAATTGCTGCTTTTCCACTTTTTATAAGATGAAAACGCCCTCGAACCAACGGTTCGAGGGTGTTTTTTAGGGAATTCGCTTGCATTTGATCAAAAAGAGAGGTATGATAACCACAACTAAGGCAGAGTAGAACTGCACGTGTAAAAGTGCCGGAAAGACGGGGAGTTGCTTTTCGGACGAAGGGGAGACCCGCAATGTGCAATTCGCATCCCGCTGCCGCATATAGGAGAACCTCCTCTGTGCGGCATTCCAGTTATGGACTGCCAAAAACAGAAGGAGGATTTTTTATGTACTCTCATCCCTTTTCCGCTGCCTATTGGCGCGACGCTGCCAAAGAGTTAAAGGATCTGCGGAAGCTGACCTTTGCGGCTCTGATGATCGCTATGTGTAATGTGCTCAGCGCCATTCCATCGATTCCGCTCATTGGCGGAGCTAAGGTGACTTGGGGCTTTTTGGCCAGGTCTATCTGCGCTCTGGTGTGCGGCCCGGTTTTGGGTCTTGTTTTCGGCTTTGCAGAAGATATTTTAAGCTTTTTCATTACCGGTGGCGGTGGATACCCCTTCTTCCCCGGTTATACGCTGACCACGATGCTGGGTGTGTTGATCTATGCGCTGTTTTTGTATCGCACACCTATTACATTCCGCAGAGTGTTTGCGGCAAAGCTGCTGACCAATATTGAAAACGTCTTGCTGGGCGCCTTGTGGATGTCTATTCTCAGCGGAAAGGCATGGATGGTTACCGCCAGTGCAAGTGCCATCAAAAATTTGATTATGCTCCCGGTACAGACCGGAATGTTGGTGTTGCTGTTTGCGGCTTTGCTGCCGGCAATGCGTCGGATCGGTCTGGTGCCCAGAGAAATGACCACGACAATTAAGTGGTAAATACAAATTGAGCCGTCCGAAAGGGCGGCTTTTTTTGCGCATTTCATCGAATAAAGGGCAGCACTGAAAAATGCTGCCCTTGTTCACAAATTGTTTACCTTGCGGCATTGACAATGGTTTCCAGTGGTGGTACACTGCGCTTAGCACTCGACGAGAAGGAGTGCTAAAATCGGAAAATGACCGAGGTGCCTTGTGGAACTGACGGAACGAAAAAAGCAAATACTGAAGGTTGTGGTGGAGGATTATATTTCCACTGCCGAGCCGGTTGGTTCCAAGGCCATTGCAGAGCAGCTGAGCAGTAAAGTCAGTAGTGCTACCATCCGCAACGAACTGGCGGATCTGGTAGAACTGGGCTATCTGGAGCAGCCGCATACTTCCGCAGGCCGAGTTCCTTCCCCCAAAGGCTATCGTTTGTACGTCAATGAACTGATGGACCATAAGGGAGTATCAGAGGAAGACGCAGCCCAGATCAATGCCACGCTGGCGGAGCCTATGGCACAGGCCGAGCAGGTGATTGCAAAGGCCGGTCAGATGGTGTCCAGCTTTGTCGGCTATCCCAGCTATGCGGTGGCGGATCATAAAAGTGCTGCTGTGGTGCAACGATTTGAATTGATCCCCGTGGACGAGACGAGCTTTATTGCGGTGGCAATGCTGTCTGACAAGCGGGTGAAAAGCCAGCTGCTTCATACGCAGTTGCCCATTTCGGCGGAAAAACTGCCGGAGATGAGCCATCTGCTGAACACACACTTCACCGGGATCAACGTGGAGCAGATGAACGGCCGATTGATGAACCTCAGCGATCAGGTGGATGGCCAGTGGTTTTTACTGCTGAATCAGGTGGTGGAATATGTTGGCGATTTGCTAACGGAAGCCAATCACCAGCAGGTGTTTACCAACGGCACCAGCCGATTGCTACAGTTCCCGGAGTTCCACGATGTGGATAAAGCGCACAACCTGATGAGTTTCATGGTGGATAACAAAGAAAACCTGCCCATGCCGCAAGGCGAGTCTCCGGTGCAGATTTTGATTGGCCCTGAAAATGTGAATGAGGCATTGAAGGAGAGCAGTGTGGTGATCGCCAGCTACGACATTGGAGATAATATGCGAGGTCTGGTGGGTGTGGTTGGTCCCACACGCATGGACTACGCCACTGTGGCGGCACGGCTGAGCTATTTTGCAGACAGCCTGAGCCGCATGTTCGGAAAACAGGAATTACCCCCGAAGGAGGAAACGAAAGAATGAGCGAAGAGACCAAGGAGCCTCTGAACGAGGAAGAAACCGCTGCCGAGACGGAAGCGGTCTCTGAGGAAAAAACCGAGGAGAAGGCCGCAAAGGGCAAGAAAAAGAAAGAAAAAGGAATCACCTTCACCCGGGAACAGGTGGAGAAGATGGAACTGGCTGTCAAGCAGCTGGACTCCGTGAAAGACCAGTTTACCCGACTGACTGCGGAATACGATAACTACCGCAAGCGTACCACCAAGGAAAAGGATAACATCTATCAGGATGCCAAGGCTGATACGATCAAGGAATTCCTTGCCGTATATGATAATTTGGAGCGTGCTGTGGCTGCCGGCGGCGATGAGGACTCCCCCCATAAAAAGGGCTTGGAAATGATCTTCCAACAGTACAAGACCATTTTGGAGAAGTTGGGCGTTACCGAAATCGAGGCAAAAGGCCAGGCGTTTGATCCGGAAAAGATGGAAGCAGTCATGCACATCGACAGTGAGGACTTCGGAGAAAATGAAGTGGCACAGGTCTTTCAATCCGGCTTCCAGCTGGGCGACAAAGTGATTCGTCACGCCATTGTTCAAGTAGCAAACTAAGCGGAAATCGCACATATATAAATTCGTAATCAATAAAATTTAAAATAAATCGGAGGAAAACATTATGTCTAAAGTAATCGGTATCGATCTGGGTACGACCAACAGCTGCGTGGCCGTCATGGAAGGCGGCGAGGCTGTCGTCATCGCCAACGCAGAGGGCAACCGTACCACCCCGTCTGTGGTGGCATTCAGCAAGACCGGCGAGCGTATGGTGGGCCAGGTCGCTAAGCGCCAGGCTATCACCAATCCCGACCGCACCATTGCTTCCATCAAGCGTGAGATGGGCAGCGACTATAAGGTGTCCGTGGACGATAAGAAGTACACCCCGCAGGAGATCAGCGCTATGATCCTGCAGAAGCTGAAGGCGGACGCCGAGAGCTAC
>JAKSQE010000140.1 GCA_024404295.1 Oscillibacter sp. | reverse complement strand
AACACGCTGTACTACCATGTCATTATACAGCTGCTTCTGCCTGTTTTGTATTCTTGCGTTTTCATAGCGATATGAATAAAATTCATATCCTATCGAATAAGGAACACGCCGTGTCTTCCATAAGTTCGGCGTGTTCCTTAGGAGTACATTTCCGTGAATGATTGGGCATTCATTCCGGTAATGAATAAATAGAGTGTATTCATGAATTAACCTCCAGTTGCAAGAAAAAAGCCACCGCAGTGCTGCGGTGACTTTCCGGTATCTCAAGCATCGGAGGCAACACAAACCTGCCACATATTCCAATACGGATATATGGCAGAGAACGGTTGGGTATCCAGTGAATGCAACAAGCAGGAAAGACGATCCGTAGACTGCGAATCTGAAATTCCGCATACAGGCAGGTCTCCTGACTTAGGTCTTCGCAGCTTTCCCCTTCCCGGTTTCCCAGTGGGCTGTGAAAGCCGCTCCCAAACACAGTGACAGCATCGTGCCGGATTCCCACCGGCTTCCCTTTTCATCCGTCCGCGCAAAGCACCCCGGACACCTGTATGCTACAAGTTTATTCCGATATAAGTATACTGATATATCCACCTCTTGTCAATCCGCATTGCAGTTCGTGCGCATCGATCGTTCAGTTGAATGTCCTGCAATCGTTGCAAAAACAGGATGAACGCACAGTAACCGCCCTGATTTGGGCGGCTACTGCACGGCAATCTAACTTTAGGAGGTAGGAATCAAATCAAACAAGGGCTTTGCCCAGAGCCTTGCAGCTTTGCTGAGCATCCTCATCAGGAGCTTCACAGCAGATTACGCTGTCACAAACCAGATTGGCACCGAGCTGCTTGCAATTCGCGGTCCAGGTTTCCATCCACTCGCCGTCGCCCCATCCGTAGGAGCCGAAGAGGGCGATGTTCTTGCCGTTCAAGGCACTTTCGCAGGAGGAGAACATAGGCTCAAATTCATCGGCTTCCAGTTCCTCGGCACCCATGGCAGGGCAGCCGAAGGCAATGGCATCGTACTGCGAAATCTGATCTGCGGAGAAGTCAGCGGCAGTCAGCAGAACAGATTCCGCGCCTGCGGCCTGAATGCCGTCACAGACAAAACCGGCCATGGCTTCGGTATTGCCGGTGCCGCTCCAATAAACAACTGCAATCTTTTTCATAAATTTACAACCTCTTTCGTTATAATTTGTTTTTGAAAATCTTTTCTGTTACAACCGAGCCGACATATCCGATAACAAGACAAAGCACAATCAGAACAGCCAGCCCTGCCGGATTTGAAAACTTCATAAGTCCTTCGGCATATTCCACGCTGCCCATCTCCTCGACAGCCCCCTGATAATACCAGTCCGGTCTTGTCCAGAGAGGAAGCAAACTGCACGCAGACACGCAGGATATAACAGCACAGGTAATTCCGGTGCCCTTTGATGATCCCGGAGTCAGGATGCTGTGTGCAATCTCAGCAACCATGCCGACTGCAATGATTGCAATCACTACTTCCGGCTTGGATATTTCACCCATTGCCAGTCCTGCGATCAGGTAAACAGCCGGGAACACCAGACTGATTCCTCTGATTGGGTATTTCCTAAGCAGTATAGTTACCGGAATAGCAGTAAACAATGCAGCAATTGCGGAACTGAATACCCAAAGAACCGGCGAAAGAAATCCCAGAAACGCTCCGGCAAATGCAATGCAAAAATACAGCACCGCAAGTCCGATTATGGTAAGTGTTTTTTTCATATTGTCTCCTTTCAGGTTGCGACGGTCAGGCGGACAACGCTGGTGCCCTTTGCCTGCAGCCGTGAATAAACATCTGTGCATTTTTTGAATTTAGCAAAGGTCTTCCGGGCCTCCGCTTCGTCACCGTAGACTTTCCAGCAGCCGACGAACTTATAGTTCCTGGCCTCATTCTCAATGAAAAGCCGTACATCCTCAGTTGGGTACCCCAGAAACAAGCCAATCTCGTGGGGGAATTCCTCCTGTGTTTTCAACCGCTGAATCAATTCCTTCAGGCAGCTGTTGGTACTCTTGCAGGAGTAACCGTTACTCCGAAGAATCTCCTGTGCTCTGGGATCAAGGAGATCCTTCGCCAATTTTCCGGGACGGTAGACATAGACCAATGCCCGTTTGGCGGACTTACGCAGAGGGATCATACAGATTCCTTTGCCGGAAAGCGCTTCATTCCAGCGCCGCAGGGATGCTGTCATTTCCCGCTCACTGTCAAAAGAACAGTTGAACAGGTTGGCGGTTTTCAGCCCTGCCAGCGTGGGAGCGGAGTTTCGGACGATCATTTCTTCGGACATAGTATCGCCTCATTCTTTATGGTTAGCGTGCGCTAACCTATGGAGTTAAAGCAAACGCAACTCTCATTGCGTCTCGCTGGTTAGCATACGCTAACCACATCCGTATACTATCAGTTTTCCTCTCGTTTGTCAATAGGGATTTTTGCGTTTATTTGCTTTCGCCTGATCGCTTTAAAAAAGCAGGCGGCTGCCGGACATTGATATGCTCCCCAGAATGATCGTTATAAAGCATGATAATATAATGAATTTTTTCTCTTGACTTTCGAGTTAGCATATGCTATCTTATTCAAGGTTAGCGAATGCTAATCGACTATTTTGGTCAAAGGTTAGTGTGTGCTAATCATTTTTCTCGCTAATGGTTAGCCTAATCTAACCATTTTAGATTTCAGACAGGATAGGAGAACCGCTATGATTCCGCTTACACTGGCAAATGTCGGAGACGAATACACCGTCCGCAAGATCGGTGGAAGCCCCGAAGTGAAAAAACATTTGGAGAATCTTGGCTTTGTGGCAGGCTCCAATGTCATTATCGTGACAGAGATGGCCGGAAATCTGGTCGTCAAAGTCAAAGAAGCCCGGGTGGCTGTCAGCCGGGAACTGGCACAGAAAATCATGATTTGAGGAGGAAGAAACATGAAAACATTACGGGAAGTAAAAATCGGAGAATCTGCCCAGGTGGTAAAACTCCACGGCGAGGGTGCTGTCAAGCGCAGAATCATGGACATGGGTATCACCAAAGGCGTAACCGTTACCATCCGCAAGGTGGCTCCCCTGGGTGACCCTATTGAGATCACCGTCCGGGGATATGAGCTGAGCATCCGCAAAGCCGATGCCGAAATGATTGAAGTTCT
>JAKSQE010000014.1 GCA_024404295.1 Oscillibacter sp. | reverse complement strand
TCCTCGCCCTCGGTGGCAGCGGCTTTCTTGGTGGTCTTCTTAGCAGGCTTCTCTTCGCCGTCTGCATTGGCAGCCTTCTTAGCCTCAACCTTAGCGTTCTTCACAACGACCTCAATTGCCTTGGAAACCAGGATCTGCTCCTTGATCTGATCGGCAGTCAGGTACTTCTTGACCATCTCAACATCCATACCGTACTGCTCGGAGAACTTCTGATACTCAGCCTCAACGTCCTCATCGGTAGCTTCGATCTTCTCAGCCTTGATCAGAGCAGCGGTAGCCAGATCCATTCTCACCTGACGAGAAGCGGGCTCCTTTGCCTCTTCCAGCATCTTGGATTCCTCGACACCGGTCATCTTCAGGTATTCCTCATAGGGAATGCCCTGCTGGCCCAACTGCATCTTGAAGTTATCAACAAACTGACGAGCCTGATTCTCGATCATGACCTCGGGGATCTCAGCCTCAATACCAGCTGCCACCTGGTCCATCAGAGCCTCTTCAAAGGCACGGTCAGCTTCTTTCTGACGCTCCTCGGTGATCTTCTTCTTCAGATCAGCCTTCAGATCCTTCAGGGTATCAAACTCAGAAACGTCCTTGGCAAACTCATCGTCCAGTGCGGGAACATCCTTTGCCTTGACCTCATGTACCTTCACCTTGAATACAACTGCCTTGCCGGCCAGTTCGGGGGTGTACTGCTCGGGGAAAGTAATATCCAGGTCCTTCTCCTCGCCGGCCTTCATGCCGATCACCTGTTCCTCAAAGCCGGGGACAAAGCTGCCGGAACCCAGCTCCAGGCTGTGGTTCTCGCCCTTGCCGCCCTCGAAAGGAACGCCATTCAGGAAGCCCTCAAAATCAATAACAGCGGTGTCGCCCTTCTTGGCAGCGCGATCCACGCTGACCAGACGGCTGTTACGCTCACGCATGCTCTCCAGACGGTCGTTGACATCGGCAGCAGCAACCTTGACTTCATCCTTAGCAGCCTTCAGACCCTTATACTTGCCCAGCTTGACCTCGGGATAGACGGGAGCAGTTGCCTTGAAAGTGAAACCCTCAGCAGTCACATCGCCAACCATCTCAACCTCGGGATAGCCGACAACTTCCAGCTTCTGTTCATTCACAGCGGCTTCATAAGCCTCGGGGAATGCAATATTGATGGCCTCCTCGAAAAACACCTCTGCGCCGTACATCTTCTCCACCATCTTGCGGGGAGCCTTACCGGGACGGAAACCCGGGATGTTGATCTTTTTGCGCATCTTCTGATATGCCTTTTCGATAGCAGCCTCAAACTCAGCAGCACCCACCTCAATGGTCAGGGCTACCTGGCTCTTTTCAACTTTTTCACAGTTCTTTACAGTCATCTTGTTTACTCCTCCGTTCATCACGAACTGACATGTCCGTGCAAGTTAGTATTTTACCAGAAGAATCCACGAATTTCCAGTCTTTTTTCGCTCAATCGCAAATTTTTTTTGGAATAAAGCCCAAATAATCTCCGGAAATCAAGGAAAGTTCTGTTTTTTCCCATGTCCCCTCAATTCTTCGCTTAATTGTCGGGCCATGTAAGTGGCCGTAGCAGCACTGTTTCACCTGATACTTTCGCAATAAGTTCAGCACTTCTTCGCATCGATACCCCTGGTACAGGGGCGGATAATGCAGGAAGCAGAGAATAGGCTTCTCACCCGCCGCAGCAAGACTGGTTTCCAGACGCATCAATTCACGGTTTAGCACTTTGGCATTATGTGGCTTCTGCTCTTCCTCGATAAACCACCCCCGCGTACCGCAAATAGCATAATCTCCATAGAAAAAACAGTTATTATGCAGCAACTCCATGGTGATAAAACCGTTTTTTTCGCAAAAAGCCTTGAATTTCGCCGCTGTTGCCCACCAGTAGTCGTGATTTCCCTTTAATATGTACTTCTTGCAGGGAAATTGCTCCAGAAAGCGAAAGTCCGCCTCCGACTCCTCCAGGCTCATGCCCCAAGAAGTATCTCCCGCCAAAACCAACACATCGTCGGCCGTCAGTTCGCTGAGGGAAACACGGATGCGCTCCGTATAATTGTCCCAGGCAGGCCCAAAGACCTCCATGGACTTGTTGCTGTTCAGGGAGAGGTGCAGGTCTCCCATTGCATACAGGGCCATAACACCCCTCCTTCCGTTTGCCTGCTCAAATGCGAAAAGCACTTAAATAAATGCATTTTCCAGATAATTGATCTGCAGCGAGTCTCCTTCCAGCAAGACCTCTGCCACATCGAAGCGACATGTTACCTCTTCCATGCTGTGTTGGCTTAGATACAGTTCAGCCGCTGTCCGAAGGCGCTGTTGTTTTCGTGCATCCACAAATTCTCTGGGTGCTGCGATACTCTTTTCACCCCGAAGCTTGACTTCCACAAAGCATACTGTGCCTTTCCGGTCTTTCGCTACCAAATCCAACTCGCCAAATCGGCAGCGCCACTGACTGGCCAGCAAAGTATATCCTCTCTTGCGGAGATAACGGGCCACTTCCGCTTCGCCCCGGTCGCCTAAATCCTTTCGCAAGCTCATTTCTGTGCCTGCCATTTCTTCAAAAACGTTACTCGATGCTGCGGGCAAGGGCCGTATGTATCCAACATCTCATAGTGCAGTTTTGTACCATAGCCTTTATGCTTGACAAAGTGATATTGCGGATACTGTGCGTCCAGTTCTCCGGCTGCAAAACGGTCACGGCTGACCTTTGCGAGAATGGATGCTGCCGCAATGGAAGCGCTCAGGCTGTCGCCCTTGATGATCAGTTGATGGGGCATCTGAATCGCATACCGGCTGCCATGGTCACGATTTCCGTCGATCAGCGCTACGTCCGGTTGGACGGACAAGCCGTCGATAGCCATCTGCATGGCCTTCATACGGGCATTCAAAATGTCGATCTCGTCGATCTCAGCCGCTTCCACATAAGCTATGCTATACGCAACAGCTTGTGCCGTAATAATGTCAAACAGTGCTTCCCTCTTTTTTTCCGAAAGCTTTTTACTGTCATTCAAACCGGAAATATCCAACTCACGGGGCAGGATCACCGCAGCCGCATAGACTGGGCCTGCCAGGGGACCGGCACCTGCCTCATCTACACCACAAACGGTCTGAACTCCGTTATTCCATTGCTCTTTTTCAAACGCCCACAGATCCATGTTATTTCTCCATTTGCTCCGGCGTTTCCAAGGTAAAACGCCCCAGCTTGCCGCCGCGGTATTCGTCCAGCAAGATCTTCGCCATACGCTCCGTGTCCACCTCACCGCCGGAAATCAGAAATCCACGCTTTCGGCCTGCAGCCTGCAGCAGGCGGTAACCATAGGCAATGTCGTTTTCCTCCTGCTCACGCAAAGGCAATTCCGCCAACTTATAGGAGGTCGTAATAGCATCCGGATAGTTTTCGCCCAGATAGCTCATCAGGTGGCAACCTAAAGTTTCCACATCCAGAATATCATCCTTTACCGCACCGGTATAGGCCAGATTCATTCCCACGCTCTGGTCGTCAAACTTCGGCCAAAGGATACCCGGAGTATCCAACAGCTCCAGATTGCGGTCGATTGGTACCCACTGTTTAGAGCGAGTCACACCGGGGCGGTCCTCGGTCTTAGCTGTCTTACGGCCGGCTACCTTGTTGATAAAGGTGGACTTGCCCACATTGGGAATGCCCAGAATCATCACCCGCACTACACGGCCCACCTGTCCCTTTTCCGCATAGGACTTCAATTTATCCGCCAACAGTTCCCGCACGGTGGCCGCAAACTTAGCGGTACCCACACCGCTCTTGGCGTCAGACTCCAGTACTGCATAGCCTTTTCCGCGAAAATAAGCAGCCCATTTTTTCGTCATCTCCGGGTCAGCCTGATCCACACGGTTCAGCACCACCAGTCGAGGCTTACCCACCGTCATATCATCCACATCGGGGTTGCGGCTGGAAATGGGAATGCGGGCATCTAAAATTTCGCACACCGCATCTACATTTTTGATCTGATCCACGATCATACGACGGGTCTTTGTCATATGTCCGGGATACCACTGAATATTCATTACCAGATCACTCCGATTCGTTTCATATCTCGCTTCCCTGTTACCGAATCAGGACCGGGAAACAGCAAAAATGCCACTTTGCCAATGACATAGCGGGTGTCCACCGGGCCAAGGCGATAATTCCGGCTGTCATCGCTGGCGTTGCGATTATCGCCCATGACAAAGATTTCTCCCTCTTTCAGGGTCAGAGGGAATTCCGTGCCCTCCGCAACATAAGTGGGCTCGTTAATATAGTCCTCTTCCAAAGCGTTGCCATCTACATAGACAATGCCGTTATAGAAATCAATATCCACCGTCTGACCGGACGTAGCGATCACACGCTTTACGATTGGGTCTTGCAAAAACGTCTCTTTTCGGACGATGACAATATCACCATACTTGTAATCGTCATACAGTAAAGAATTCACTACCAGAAGCCTATCGTCATGCTGCAAGGTGGGCAGCATAGAATGTCCGTCAACGCCAATCATCCGCACGACAAACGTAAACACCAATACTACGATCAGCACGGATGTCACCAAAGCCTGTACCCATTCATAAAGATCCCGTCCCGGCAGCTGCTTTGTCTCCTTTTCTTCCACAAAAACGCCTCCCAATCCAATTCTTCCCATTTCGGTCAGAACATAAAAATCTAATTTAAGATTATAGCAAAAAACAGTGCCCATCACAAGGGCACTGTTGGATTTTTTTATAGGATCGATCATAAGAAAAGAGAGACGATTGCTCGTCTCTCTCGTTCTTTATCTCACAGCTTTTCCTTAACCTTGGCGCCCTTGCCCACGCGGCCACGCAGGTAGTACAGCTTCGCACGGCGAACCTTACCACTACGAACGACCTCAATGTGGTCGATAGAGGGAGAATGTACGGGGAACACCTTCTCCACGCCAACGCCATAAGAGATACGGCGAACGGTAATGGTCTCCTCGATGCCGCCATGCTTCTTAGCAATGACAGTACCCTCGAAAACCTGGATACGCTCACGAGAGCCTTCCTTAACCTTCACGTGGACACGGATGGTGTCACCAACTTCAACGTTGGTCATTTCCTTCTGCAGGGTTTCCTTGTTCAGTTCCTTAATGAGATCCATGGATTTTTTCCTCCTAAATTATAGGCGTTCATACTGTTTTTCAAAGGCACATCGGCGCTCATTGGCGCGTGCACAGCAGAGGACTCACCCTTTGTAAGCCTGAATAGAATACCATAATCTCTACCGGAATGCAAGCATTATTTCAAATAATATGACAGTTTTTTGCTCCATAAGTGCATAATTGCAGTCAAAAGTCCCCCAACGACCGGAACGAACCATAAACTCCCTCCACTGCAATACATGAGCCACAGGATCAGGCTGATAACAGAAAGCGCGCAAGCCGTTCCAATACAGCGGACAGCCCACTCCCCAACCATCGGCCCTGCCGCCCAGCTTACCGCCAGGTACAGCGACTGTCCGCCATCCAAGGGAACGATAGGAAGCAGATTAAACGCGCACAGTACGAAATTGACTCCCACAAACGCCGCTCCCCTACTTCCTCCAAAAAACGCTACCAAAAGTGCGGTCAATAAATTCATACCCGGACCGGCCAGCAATACCAAAAGTTCCTGCCAATATCCAAGTCGATGGCTGTCCGTCTCCATCACGGCTCCCAGCGCGTTGATCCGCAGTGAATGCAAATGCCCACCCACTCGATAAAGCATCCACAAATGACCACATTCGTGAAGCGCCGCTGCCGCTAATACGAAAATCAGGGTATCCAACCCATTGCAAAGCCAAAACCATGCCAATAACAGCAAAAAGCCCCCAGAGAGGGATATTCTTTTCTTACCGTGCCGAGACATAGTAAATGGGACTTCAGTAGATTCCGTCCTTTTGGCATTCAAAATGCAAATGTGGGCCGGTGGCCATTCCGCTCTGCCCCACTTCCGCAATTTTCTCCTCTTTAGCAACCGTCTTACCGGAACTGGTAAGAATTTTACTACAATGCGCATATAGCGTAGAACAACCGTTTTCATGATTGACGATACAATATTTTCCATAGCTGCTGCTCTCTCCTACTGCGCTGACCGTTCCTTCGGCAAAGCAGCAGATAGCAGTGCCTGTATCAGCGGCTAAATCCAATCCGTAATGAAATCGTTCTTCTCCCTCTACCGGATGATCCCGATACCCAAAATTAGAGGATATTTCACCCTTCACCGGCACGCAGTAATCTAACCCTAAAATCGTCTGCTCCATGCTGACGTTTTCCGGTAGATTTTGATCAGAGTAGAGTACATAGGTCAATCTGGCTGATTCTTCCTGCGTCAAATTAGCTGTATCGTTTTCCGACGGTTGCTCAACTTCTTCCGTTTTTTCCGTATTTTCTATACGGTAATGTTGCAGTTCCGATAACGCGATCGGCGATTCAAATGAATATTGCGCCGCCGTTTGTATGCCCCGAGGCTCCTCTATTTGGAATACGGCTTGATAAACTTCTCCCACCAAATTGTTGACCGTTTTCTTTTCTGTAAACAGGCTGCCGACCGCAGAAAATGCTGCTTTTACATCCATATTATGTTCCATAGCGGCATCTATACGCGCATTTACCACGGCCATTTTCCCGGGAAGCAACAGCTTGACCGCCACCATCAGCACAAACACCGCACAGCAAATCACAAACTGAATCAAACCTTTTTCCATTCGGGTATCCGACTTCTTTACTGCTGGATTTCTGCTCATTCGCTTTGGCTGATATGCAGCAGCAACCGTTCCAGTTCGCTTTCCATTTTTTTGCATAGTTGCTCCTCCTTTCGGATTCAAAGCAAACTTATGCCCGCTTTGTCGAGATTATAACCTTGACAGACTCTGGAATTTTCCGTATAATAATAAAGCTTTCCGGGTGTAGCGCAGTTGGTAGCGCGCATGGTTCGGGTCCATGAGGCCGTGGGTTCGACTCCCGCCACTCGGACCAAAGACCGTCGTTTTTAGAAACGGCGGTCTTTTTCATTGATCTGATTAAAAAATCCACCCCATCCGTTTCGCGGATGGGGTGGATGATTATGTGCCAGTATTCGTCCGGATGTAGCGATTACTGCAGCAGCAGCAGGCTGAACACCAGGGTGAACAGAGCGACGGTCTCAACGATACCGATGACCATGAAGTAGTTCGCAGTACCCTTGCCGGTAGCGCCCAGAGCGTCAGCAGCAGCGGCTGCGCACTTGCCCTGGAAGAAAGCAGACAGACCGATTGCAATGCCGCCAAACAGGCCAACGCCCAGAGCCAGAGAAGGATCGCAGCTTGCGCTCTTGATGAAGTTCATCAGCAGGAAGCCATAAATGGTCTGAGTCAGAGGAGCACCGGAAAATGCAACCATGATGAAGGGAGCGGGCTTACCACTTGCATAGCAGCGCTTCCAAGCGCCAACGGAAGACATACCTGCGAAACCTGCGCCAAATGCGGAGCCCATTGCGGACAGACCCAGAGCTGCCGCCATACCAATCAAACCGAGATTCATAATAATTCTCCTTTTCTGAATAAGTTACTTATTCTTTAATTTTAATGGTTCATAAGCAATTCCCGTCCACTCCAGACCGGCCTGGCCGGAGAACTCCATAACGTTCAAACGAACACCATGAACGACAACGGAAAGGAAAGCCATGACAATATTTAACGCATGACCAATGAAAACGATCAAAACACCAAAAACCACCAGCGGGCCACTAAAGCCGGCACCGATTGCATTAAAGCTCTGTGCGATTGCCAGACCTGCCATACCGACTGCGAACAGGCGGATATAACTCATGGCGTTACCGAAGCAGCTAATGGTATTCAGGAATACCGTAAACGCATCGGCAAGGCCGGCTTTCAAGCCCTGGCTAAAGCTCTTGTCCGGAGACATACCGCCGAACAGGACCACCAGCAGGAAAGCTACACCAATCAATGCGCCCACAGGTGCCATGTTGATGCTCTCGCCGATAACCAGATTCAGAGACAGGAGATACATCGCAATCACAGCGACGGTCCAGCCCAGATCTGCTACCCAGCTCAAATTCTTCTCAGGAATCTTCTTCTTGATGGCAAGAATTGCACCCAGCGCCATCTGAATGGCACCCACAGTGAAGGAGAACTTCATGATCACGTTCTGCTGAGCCGTAGCCGTCAGGCCAAAGTACTCAGGATAGTTCGCGAAGCTCGGAATCACCATTGCCTTTAAGAAAGGCACGTGCATTGCAGACTCCATACCAAACCAGGTACCGGTGATTGCACCCCAAATGATGGTTGTAATCGACAGTACGGTCAGAAGGAATGTTGCGTCATTGGTCTTTTTGGTCTTTGCGACGAAACCAAGGGTTCCCAACAGGATCAGGAGACCGTAGCCGCCATCACCAATAATCATAGCGAAGAACAATGCGAAGAACAGTAAGAACCAAAGGGACACATCCTGCTCTCTGTATCCGGGCAGAATGCCCAGAATGCCAAACACAGGCTGAATCAGTCCGGAGATCTTATTGTAGCGCACCTTCGTCGGTACCTGGTCATCGTCGTCAGCGACATCGTCCACAGCCCATGCGCATTTCTTTGCGTCTGCCATGGCCTTGAATGTTTCGATGTCTGCGGCAGGAATGTAACCCGAAATCCACACAAGCTCATCATCGCTCTCAGCCGTTGCACAAGCAGCGGAGAATGTCTCCTCATTCTGTGCCTTGAGCAACTGTGCCTTAAAGCTTGCTTCAAAAGCAGAAGCTTTCTTCAGTGTTTCATTGCAGGCTGCAATCGATGCCTCACAATCAGCGAGGGTCTTCTGAAGCTCACTTGCGCTTTTTTCCGGCACAACAAATTCCGTTGCGGGAATGGTTACCGGCAGAGTTCCCAGCACAGCGATAGCATCCATCTTATCAATCGGAGCAAGACGAATCAGCTTAATGTTTTCATCGCTGACAGCGGCTTCCAATTCCTTTTTGCCAATGCTGTAGAAATGAAGATCATAGCCTTCAGCCTTCAGTTCGCTCAGCTCCGCAGGAGAGAACTCTCCCCAAGCCTGAATGCGTTCCAACTCAGCCTTTGCAGCTCCTGCTTCCTGAATCAATGCAACTTTACGATCCAGAGCGTTCTGAACCTCACTGTACATCTTTTCAAATTCCGCATCGGAAAGGATCTGCTGGTTGCTGCCCTTGTCGGTTTTATACTCCTTCAAGGATGCCATGGCTTTGTTCAGGGCAAGCACCTTATCGGCAGCTGCCTTGTCCGCATTCTTACGCTCAGAAATATGCAGGATTCCGACCTCTCTGAGGCTTTCCAGCATTTCCTGTTTTTTGGAGGCCATGGTCACGATGTGAACCATTTGCATTTTCTCTATCATCGTGCAGCACCCTCCAGTTTCTTCTTAGAAATCTTGCCTCGCACAACGGCTGCAGTCTGCTGGTCGCCGAGATAGACACCGATGATGCGGATATTCTCTTTTGCCTCGGGAATCTTGATCTTCTCAAAGAGGTTTACTCGCTGAGAAGTAGACCGCAATTCCTTTTCCAAAAGAGCAACCTGCTTATTCAGTGTCGAAACCAGCGCATCCAGACGTGCAATCTCGCGAAGCTTTACGATTGCAGTATCAACCCACAAAGGATAGTCATCAACATCGTAAGCGATGTCCTTGAACGTCAATTCCTGGAAAGTAGGAACCGTAACACCTGCAATGTTTTCATCCTTACAAATGACCGTATCGGGCTGAACCAGATTGCCGATTTTCTTCGTGTCCTCGAAGATGACATTTTCTGCGAAAACGGCCACCCAGTCGTCCAGATCTCCAATCATTTGAACACGTTCAGCTTCCTTCTGTTCCAGTTCCGCTTTTGTTCTCATAATCACCGATTGCAGCTGCTGTTTCTTCAGCTGCAGGGTGGGAAGATAACGCTGGAACTGTTTCAGGTTGTCTTTCTGCACCTTTTGTTCATTTTTTGTAAGTTTGATAGCCATTGACTGCTCCTTTTAATTGATAGCACTCTTGTTAGGCCATCTGTCCTTAATCAAGCTGGACTTTAAGCCAGTCTCGTTGGGCTCGAAGCACTCGGCCAGAATTTCCCAGCCCAGATCCAGAGAGTCCTCCAGAGAGATATTCACACTCAGATCCATCAGCTTGTTCTCAAACAGCTGACCGTACTTCAACAGCTTCTCATCCCACTCGGTCATCAGGAAGCCCATGGACTTCTTCTCCAAGCTCTCCTTGTACTGAGAGTACAGACGGATCATACCGTCCATCAGAGCACGGTGGTCATCACGGGTTTCGCCGTTGACGTTCTGCTTCAGACGGGACAGAGAACCAAAGGGCTCGATACGACCGCTCTTCAGATAATACTGGCCCTCAGTGATATAGCCGGTGTTATCGGGAACGGGGTGAGTAACGTCATCGCCGGGCATGGTGGTAACACCCAGAATGGTGATAGAACCTGCGCCCTCGATATCCACAGCCTTCTCATAACGAGAAGCCAGGCAGCTATACAGGTCGCCGGGATAGCCACGGTTAGAAGGAACCTGTTCCATGGTGATGGCCATTTCCTTCTGGGCATCGGCGAAGTTGGTCATATCGGTCAGCAGGACCAGAACCTTCTTGCCTTCCAGAGCGAACTGCTCTGCGACTGCCAGGGACATATCGGGAACCAGCGTACATTCAACCGTGGGGTCAGATGCCGTGTGGATGAACATAACGGTGTGGCTCATAGCGCCGCCACGCTCCAGAGTATCACGGAAAGCCAGATAGTCGTCGTACTTCAGGCCCATGCCGCCCAGAACGATGACATCGACCTCAGCCTGCAGAGCGATACGAGACAGCAACTGGTTGTAGGGCTCACCGGAAATGGAGAAAATGGGGAGCTTCTGGCTTTCAACCAGCGTATTGAACATGTCGATCATAGGAATACCGGTACGGATCATATGCTTCGGCAGAATACGCTTAGAGGGGTTGAAAGAGGGGCCGCCGATGGGGATCATGTTCTCCGTCAGAGCGGGACCGTTATCTCTGGGTACGCCTGCGCCGTCGAAAATACGGCCCAGCAGATGCTCAGAGAAGGAAACCATCATGGGTCTGCCCAGGAAACGCACGGGATCCGTGGTGCTGACACCCTGTGCACCGGCGAACACCTGGAGAGATACCATATCCTTATCCAGCTTGATAACGTTAGCATAGCTGTCACCAACCATAGCAAGGTCGCCGTTGCGAACGCCCTCTGCCTTGACGGTAACGACGTTACCAACAATGGACTCAATTTTTGTATATACTTTCTGCATAACGTCCTCCATTAACTAATGGCCTTTGCCATGAAAAAGTCCGTGATCTTCTTTTCCTGCTCGTCAAACTCGGGAGTCTCGAACTCAGTACCATGCCAGTCCAGGAAGTCCTGACGAAGCTGGTTGAAGAAGCTACGAATCTCTCTCTTATCGGACAGATCGTATGTAGTCATCATGGCATCATAGAGCTTATCAAACTCACGACGCTGTCTCTCGGGCTCGCAAGCTGCATCGATGGGATCGAAGGAGTTCTGCTGCAGATAAACAGAGTCCAGAAGTTCACCCTTCTGATAAGTGATGTAGTCCTCTGCGGAAGTACCTTCCTCACCGACGACCTTCATCATCTGGTTGATTTCCGTGCTTCTCACCAGGACAGCTCTGGCCTCCTCAACGCGTGCCATATCAACGACACCGCTGTACTTGGACCAGGAATCCACAGGGTGAATTGCGGGATACTTACGTGCGTCAGAACGCTCACGGGACAGGCCGTGGAAAGCGCCAACGACCTTCAGAGTTGCCTGAGTCACAGGCTCTTCGAAGTTACCACCTGCAGGAGAAACGGTACCACCAATGGTGATAGAAGCCAGCTTGCCGTCGTTCAGGCGAACCTTACCGGCTCTCTCATAGAATGCAGCGATGGTGGACTCCAGATATGCGGGGAATGCTTCCTCGCCGGGAATCTCTTCCAGACGGCCGCTCATCTCACGCATGGCCTGAGCCCAACGGCTGGTAGAGTCTGCCAACAGCAAAACATCCAGACCCATCTGGCGATAATACTCAGCCATGGTCACTGCGGTATAGCAGGAAGCCTCACGGGCTGCAACGGGCATGGAGGAGGTGTTGCAGATGATGATGGTTCTTTCCATCAGAGAACGTCCGGTTCTGGGGTCAACCAGCTCGGGGAACTCCTTCAGAACTTCAACGACCTCACCTGCGCGCTCGCCGCAAGCTGCAACGATCACGATGTCAGCGGCGGAGTTCTTAGCCTGCATGTGCTGCAGAACGGTCTTACCGGCGCCGAAGGGACCGGGCACGCAGAAGGTGCCGCCCTTTGCCACAGGCAGGAATGCATCGATACAACGAATCTTGGTCACCAGAGCCTCATCGGGCTGCAGGCGCTCTTTGTAGCACTTCACAGCTTCCTTAATGGGCTGGGTGAAGACCATGCTCAGTTCCTTCTCCTCGCCCTTGCCGTTCACCAGAACGCAGACGGTGGAGCGAACATTGTAGCTACCCTTCTCGTTGATGGACTTAACTGTCCAATCGTTGCCTTTCAGGTTGAAGGGAACCATGATCTTATGCTCGAACAAGCCCTCGGGCACGCTGCCCACGGCATCGCCGGGCTGAACATGGTCGCCAACTTTTGCACTGGGGGTAAATTCCCAATCGCGATTGGGAATGGGATCCAGATAAACGCCTCTCTCGAGGAAGAATCCGCACTGCTCCGCAAGCTCGGGCAGGGGGTTCTGCAGACCGTCAAACACCTGAGTCAGAAGGCCGGGGCCAAGTTCCACGCTCATCAGCTCGCCTGTGAACTCAGCGGGATCTCCAACCTTGATACCGTTTGACATTTCGTAAATCTGCATGCTGGCTTCGCCGTTGTTGATACGGATGACCTCGCCCTTCAGACGCTTACCGTCAACAATGATGTAACCAACCTCATTCTTACGAACAGAACCTTCGAAACTCACCTTAACGAGGTTGCCGTTAATTCCGGTCACGTATCCTGTTACTGTTTTCATAGAATAAATACTCCTGTTATAAACTGTATACACGCTGCTGAACCTGATCAAAGAGATTCTTAAACTCAGCCTTACCCTTTGTCTGTTCGAAGCAGTCCTGTCGTTCCAGTAGTTTCAGTTTCATTGCATATCCGAATAGCACATGATCATCAAATGCATGCAGACCCACCAGAGAATCCAGCAGTTCAAATTCGTAATCAAGGAGGATCTTCTCCGCTTCCAGAGGGTTCTTCGCCTTCAAAGCAGCGGCAGCTACCTGTGTAATCAGGCTGTCCTTCTCAAAGGAATTTGAATAGCTTTTTCCAAGGTTGATGCTTCTCTGATAATTCAGTTCCTTCGTCAGCATTCCGTAAACAGCAGCCCACTCTTTCATCAGAGGGCCCTTGTCAGAATCCAACGTCAGATTGGCGAGAAGCTCATAAGTCGTTTCACTGACATTCGTCTTGCAGCAATCGAGAAATTCGTCGTAGCTGATCGGCATTTCTCCATCAGATCTGAGATTCGGAAGGCTTGATATCAAATAATAGTATGAAGCCAAACTGCACCTCCGATTAGAAATCCAGGTTTCTAAAATACGGCATCAGCATCTGCATGATTGCCTCATCAGAGCAATCAAAATATCCGGAACCGTCCTTTGCTGCCAGACGGAAGCCAGCCTGAACAGACTTGGTAGGTCTGATCTCGAGGCCTTTCTTGATCTCCTCAGCCAGCTCCTGCTTCAGTGCATCGCTGACATCAGAAACCTCTGCGGCGTACTTGGAAACATCCTCACCCTCAACGACAGCCTTGATGAGCTTTGCGAGAGCTTCGTCAGAAACGTTCTTCTTGACGTCAGCAGCCAGAATCTTCTCGAACTCGCTCTGGACTTCTTCCTTGAAAGAAAGAACAGCATCGCGCTTTGCCTGCTCAGCGCTGACAGCAGCGCTCTCCTTCAGAATGCTAATTTCCTTCTCAGAAGCTTCCTTCACGCTCTTTGCTTCTGCTTTTGCATCAGCAATAATGCTCTCAGCCTTTTTCTTAGCGTCTGCAATGATAGCGTTTGCTTCTGCATTGGCTGCATCAATACCTTCCTTGTGGATTGATGTAACCAGTTCCTGAATCTTTAATTCCATAGGTCCTTCCTCCTTTACCAAATATTGTCACCCAATATTACAAGACTTGGAGTACTGCGTGACAAATCACACATACTTCTGAAACATTGTAACAAACCGCTAAACTAATGTAAATATTTTTGCAGCGAAAACGTTTGCGAAAAAGTATACAATTATTTTTGCGGTTTTTCGTGTTTTTCCACAAGGAGGGTTCAAAAAACGCTTATCTCCCGTAAATTATGCCTTTTTTTGCACTACAGCTTACATTTTTACGGTAATCCATCTCCGCCGAGCCGACCATAAATCAAGCACTGCTTATTCTTATTTTTCCTTCTCTCAATTTCTCATCTCTCTTCTGTCTCAGATGTCTAAATAAAGCTGATCTCAACCCATTTCTGCGTTCTTTTCCGTTTATTTTTTTATGGCATAAAAAATCCTCCTCAAGTGACCTTGGTTTTGTCCGTAGTCAACTTAAGGAGGATCTTATCATCCATCGTTCAAGTCTGCCTTTTTTAGAACAGACCGGTGATCTTACCGTTCTCGTCCACGTCGATCTTTTCGGCAGAGGGAACCTTGGGCAGGCCCGGCATGGATCCCCACGGGACAAGTCCCGCAGGGGCCCCTTCATTTTACTCAAATCGCCCGAAGTGAATTCGGTCGATTTCAAGGTTTTGCTTTCCGCAAAACGCTTGGACGCCGCACCTGCGGCGGCATGACCATGCCTTAGAACAGACCGGTGATCTTACCGTTCTCGTCCACGTCGATCTTTTCGGCAGAG
>JAKSQE010000139.1 GCA_024404295.1 Oscillibacter sp. | reverse complement strand
ACGGCAGCAATAGACAACCCCAAACCGAAGCCGGATTGCTCTCCACGAGAGGAATCTGCACGATAAAATCGCTCAAAGAGATGGCCGAGCTGATCAGCGGGAATGGGATCCCCGGTGTTGGTCACAGTGAGGCGAGCCTGCCGGTCTGTACGTTCCAGAGTCAAAAGAATGGGAGCCTTGGGCTCGCCATATTTAATGGCATTATCCAGCAGAACGGATACAACGCGTCGCAGTTTGTCACCATCACCCAGGACGGTGACATCTTCTGCAATTTCGCAAGTCAGCGGTTTCCCTGCTTCAAAAGCGACCGGTTCAAACGCCAAAGCGCAGTCGGTGGCAAGGTCGGTGAGAGAAACTTCGCCGTGGACTGGTGCGGCGGTCATCTGGTCGGCGCGAGCCAGAGTCAGCATTTCCTCCACGAGAGTCCGCATTTGCCGGGCCTCCGCATGGATATTATCTGCCCAACGGGCAGGGCGCTCTTCTAAAGGTGCCGTTTCCAAAAGCTCCGCATTGGAGAGAATGACAGTCAAGGGTGTTTTCAATTCGTGAGAAGCATCGGACAGGAATTGCCGTTGTTGCTGCCATGCTTTTTCCACAGGACGGGTCAACCAACGGGACAGCAAAATAGACACCACCAGCAGCAAGATCAAGGTCATGAGCATGATTTGCAGGTAGGAAACCGCCATTCTCCGCAACATGGCTTGCTCCATGGACATATCCACAAAAGCGATTTTCTGAAACAATCCGTTGTCCTGCCGCAGATAGCGCAGGTGGTATTCCTCCACAACGCCGCTTCCCGCCTTTTGCGAAAGGCAGTCGGAGAGAATGGCGCGCAGTGCCTCAGTGTCCTCCAAATCGGCATAGGTTCCACCGGTGACATAGGCGGTCCCTCCCCAGATATTTACGGTGAAGTAAGGTAAAAGCACCCGGTCACCGCCGATGGTAATCCCCACATCCGGACGGGAGATGCCGGTTCGTTTGTCCTCTTTTACGACTTGATGCAAAACCTGAACGCTAAGGGATTCAATGTTTTGCCGTACAGAAAAGTAAATGGAACAGAATACCACCGCCAATACAGCGGTGACCATCAACATGCAGATCAGCACAAATTTGCGGCGCAGTTTCTGGATCATGACAAGCACACCTCCTTGTCAAAAATTGTGTGGAAAAGTGAATAATAATGGCAGATAAAGTGGTTTTTACTGCTCTAAACAATACCCTACCATGCGAATGGTTTTAATTCGGACTGACGAGCGGAGATAATCCAGCTTCTTCCGGAGAAAAGAGATATAGACTTCCACATTGTTGTCTTCGGCGTTGGACTCATACCCCCATAATTTGAGCAAAAGGTGTTCTTTTGTCAAAACACTCTGCTTATTTTGCATGAACAATTCCATCATATCAAATTCTCTTCGACTCAAGCGGACGGATTTTTCACCACAGGAGAGGGTCACGGCGTCCAAATCCAGTTGAAGGTCGCCGAAAGACAATGTGTTGGACAGGCGAAGTTCCGGCTGACGTCGGGTCAGAGCGCGGATGCAGGCCAGCAGCTCCTTGGGTTCAAATGGCTTGGTCAAATAATAGTCTGCGCCGCAGTCCAGTCCCTCAACGCGGTCTGTCAGTTCAGAGCGGGCGGTAAGCATCAAAACGGGGACGGTTTGTTTGTTCTGGCGCAGTCGACGCAACACAGAGAAGCCATCCAATTTAGGGAGCATCACGTCCAGAATGACGATGTCATAAATACCGGAAAGGGCATTATCCAGACCGTTTTCTCCATCGTGGCTGATATCAACGGTATATCGCTCCATTTCCAGCAGATCCCGAAGGGTCTGCGCCAAACGGATTTCATCTTCAACAATCAATACCCGCATAAATAGGTCCTCCTAAAAAGATCAGGCGGAGCGGATGTCCTCCGCTCCGCCATAAGGAAAATCAAGAAAGTCCGTTTTGGGCAATAGACATCATGGGATCCAATAGGTCGTTTTCCATAAGGAAAATGGTTTCTTCTGTCCCAATCTGGACGTACCGACCACTTCCGCCCGGCTCTCGGTTGCCAAAGGTGATTGAATAGTTGTCATCGGCACCGGAGGAGGTTGTATAATGCACGGTCAGAGTGGCGAAAGGAGCGTCAAATCCGCAGAGAGACAGAGCGCCGGCGGAGGGGTGATAATCCACGCACTTTGCTACTTCAAGAGCCATAATATCTTCGGTCAGTGCCTGAACGGCGGGCGAGTTGGTTACATCCCGATTCATAAAGTGCCAGAAGGTAGTGGAATCCGTCTCTGATGTGGAGTGCAACGCAGAAAGGAACGTAGAACGGGGAATAACATCAGGATTGGAGGGATCCGATTTCCCCTGTAAAATGACGGTTTGCACAGTTTCTTCTGTGATAGCGGGGAACGTCGGGAGCGTATACATGTCGTAGACGGAAATTTTCAACATGTTGTACAGGGTGTCGGAAATGACACACAGATCGTCTCGATCGCTGAGCAATGCGTATCGGCTGTTACCGTCGGTAGTGGCCTTGCCAATGGTTATACAAAATTCCGTACCGTCCGGCTTGACTGCGGATAGGTAGGCAGCAGGATCGTCCAACTCATAACCGGACAAATCCTCTGTTGGGGGTAATGTCTGCTGGGGAGTTAAATTCTCCACTAACGTGGAAATTGTGGAAATGGTTTCGCTGTTTAGAGGGAAAGCGGGATCGCTGATCCAATACCACTTACCGGTTTCGTCCAGAGAAAAAGATTTTTGAATTTTGTCGCAGCGGTAGGAAATGGAAGTAAAAGCGCTCCGGGCGGTTTCTGCTTTTTCCACTTCGACGATGTACTCTTGATTGGCTTCCGATTGTGCTGCACGATAGCGCACGCTCAGCACCAACAATAGTGCCACACAAAGCAGGCCGAGAATCATGCTTAAAACCGTAATGAGTTTTCGTTCAAACCAGCTCATAGGTTCCTCCTGTTTTAATAAAAACGCCAAAAAAGACGAAAAAAATAATGGAATCGTAACAGGATTATAGCATAGTTTTGCCCTCGGAACAAGAATAAGATAGCAAAGATCGCTGAAATGAATCTGAAAATCCAATTAAAAATAATAAATTTATGGAAATAGGGAGTTTTTTATAAAACGACACTTGAAAACAATGACTGCGCCATTCTAT
>JAKSQE010000138.1 GCA_024404295.1 Oscillibacter sp. | reverse complement strand
CCGCTTCCAAAGTCCCATCTTTTTGGGATCCAGTTCCATACCGCGAGCCTGCATGGAGATCTTAATGTTGGTAAAATCACGCATGATGTCCGGAATGTAGCGGAAAGCAATGGAGACGATCATGCAGATCTTATAGGAAACTTTGTTGGCATAGAGGCCTGCAGCCAGTTCACTGGGAGTAATGCACTGGATAAAGGTCATGGCCGCTAAGAATGTGGCCATCAGCTTGCAGAATCGCACCAGGAAGTACCAAAGCGTTTCTGCGGTGATGATGTAGTGCTCGGTGATTTGCAAAAGCACCGTGGAGCCGCCGCAGATGGATGCGCCGTAATCGGGACTGACCACCCAGATGAGGAATAAGTTAAAGAGGTTTGTCAGGATCACAAAAATCGTGATGGCCTTCACGCTCTTCAGCTTTGCACGCAGGGAGAACAGGCCGAACATCGCCACCAGCATGGTGGGGAAGATGATGCGGATATCCCATGTGGCGATCAGCAGAATGATAAATGCGAAGAACAGACGCACCTTGGTCTTTCCAGTCAATCGGTCCAGATAGGTGTGACCGGGAGTGAGGTTGATAAACAGACGATCATCCATGAGCCCGCTCCCTCCTCTCGGAATCGATGAAGTAGTGGATAAAGTGCTCCGGATCAATTCCGCACTTCTCTGCCAGAGTGACCAGAGAGGTCTGCTTCAAATTGGCCTTGGAAATGATCTCGTTGTTGCTCAGCACACGGAATACTGCGTCATCCGCAATGCATTTTCCGTCGGCAAATACGATGGCGCGGTCGGTATATTCGATGGCCAGATGCATGTCGTGGGTAATGAAAACAATGGCGATATTGTAATCCCGGTTCAATGCATCGATGAAGTTCATGATCTCGGTATAGTGCTGGTAATCCTGACCGGCTGTGGGCTCGTCCAGAATGATGACATCCGGCTGCAGCACCAGGATCGAAGCAATGGTGATGCGTTTTTTCTGACCGTAGCTCAACACCCCCACGGGCCAGTTTCGCATGCTGTACAAACCGCACATTTGCAAAACTTTTTCCGTCCGCTCTTCTATGACGGACTCGTCAAAGCCGTTCAGCTGCAGCGCCAGACCGATCTCTTCCTTGATCATGTCCTTCACCAGCATCTGGTTGGGGTTCTGCATGACATAGCCGATCATTCGCCCGATCTCACGAATGGACATGGCGCTGTAATCGGAGCCATTGATCTTCACCGTGCCGGACTGGGGGCGGATAATGCCGCAGATCAATTTGGCGGCGGTGGACTTACCGGCACCGTTTTTGCCGATAATGGAGATCTTCTCGCCGCGATGAATCGCAAAGGAGACATCGTCCAGAGCCATGCGGCTGCGGTTGTAACCGAAGGATACATGAGAAACCTCGACGATCGTTTCCCCCTTAGGCTTTGCCGCAGACAGCGCAACATTCTGGAAAGACGATACAACAGCATCCTGATACTTCGCAAAGTCCAGTTCCTGAATGTTGTCCAAATGCTCACCGGCGCTGAAACGGACGCCGGCATTTTTCAATGCGGAAAGATATAGCGGCTCGCGAATGCCGCTTTGCTTCAAAACATCAGAGCTGAGGAGCTCGTCCGGTGTGGTATCTAATTGAATACGACCGTCGTTTACAAGGATAATGCGGTCAACATGGCGATAAAGCACGTCTTCCAATCGATGCTCGATGATGATCACGGCTTTGTCGCGGGCCTTGTGAATTTCATCGATCAGCGCAATGGCAGACATACCCATGGCGGGGTCAAGGGCGGCAAGAGGTTCGTCAAACAACAGCGTCTCCACGTTGTTGTGCATGATGCCCGCAAGGGCCACCTTTTGCTTCTGGCCGCCGGAAAGACTGTATGGCAGGGCACCGAGGAAATCCTCCATGCCCACGATTTTGGCGACTGCATCGACTTTTCCCAACATTTCAGAACGGGGAACGGCATCATTTTCCAGGGAAAAAGCAATATCTTCACCAACCGACAGCCCAACGAATTGAGTATCGGAATCCTGCAGGACGGTGCCTACATGATTGGATAAGGTGAAGATATTTGCCTCACGGGATTCAATCCCTGAAATTTTACAGGAGCCTTTCATTTCGCCGTCGTAAGAAAACGGGATCAGGCCGTTGATGCAGTTACCGAGTGTGGACTTACCGCTTCCGGAAGGACCCAGGATCAAGACTTTCTCTCCACGATAGATCGTAAGATCAATATCGTGGAGGGTAAAGTCGTTCTGGGATTTATAACGGAAAGAGAAGCCCGAGAATTCGATAACCGGCTCTCTCATAGAAATTATTCCTTGGTCAGGTTGGTCTTGCGGGCGTTGCGCTTAGCCAGAGCCATCAGCACGGGGATACCCACGATGACGGAAACGGAAGCGTCAGCCAGAATGGCAGCCTCAGCCTGCAGCCAGGTGATGGTCAGCTCAGAGGAGTAGAACAGAACGGTCAGTACGGGAGTGACGATGCCAAAGCCGATCGCAACGCCAACAACGGTGGTGACGGCATAGATGATGGCGTGCTTCACGTTGAAAACACCCTCGTCGATCTTGGCGCCGTAGATAGGCAGCAGACCGATGAAGAAACCGGCAACTGCATTGCCGAAGGACCAGTCGAACCAGAAGCCCCAGCCACCGATCAGGTCAGCAATGGTGTTGCCGATCAGGCCGGTCAGAGCAGCGGGCAGGGGTCCAAACAGAGCACCCACGATGGGCAGAACGATGTATGCAGTGGTGAGAGAAGTGTTGGTGGTGACCTTGATGCCGCCGAAGTCCATCAGAACGCCGAACAGAGCGGCGCCAATTGCGATACCGACGATCGTTTTGGTGTCCCACTTGCCGAGGAGCAGGGAGCCGATACTTTTCTTTCCAGAATTAGCCATGATAAAAATCCCCTTTCATGTATGTCACTTTTTATATTCTTATAACACAGGAAACGAAATCAATGAGAGATCCCTGTGAAGGTAAGGCACAGGTTGTTAGAGGTAACCGTCTGCGGAAACCAAAGAAGCAGGAAGCCCAAAACAAAAGAAAAGCGGAAAGCCTGCATCGGCCTTCCATCGAACCATCTTCCACGCATCGGGAGCGATAAACACCCCTCAGCGATCAACAATGATCATTGGAAAACCGCAGACTCCGCACATGATACCGTATCACAGGCATAAAATGCCACATTTACTTTGACAGTTTTCGCACTTGACGACAAAAAATGGTAGCACTCTATGCGGGTTTTGTCAATAGGAAACCGGCGATTTTGGACAAAAAGAGGAACATTTTTGCGAATATGATTAGAAAAAACGATATTTTTGGTGGAGGAAATAAAATTGAAAAATTTGGGAAAAGAATCATGGAAAGGAAAATGCTGGATC
>JAKSQE010000137.1 GCA_024404295.1 Oscillibacter sp. | reverse complement strand
AACCCGGTAAGTCATGGCTCCGGAAATTCGCTCTAACGTTGCACCGTTCAATCGGCCTGCGCTCTCTTTATAAGCTGCAGTGCAAGCCGTTACCTTCGTTTTCATCTTTTGGGCCAGTACAAATGCCACCGGCGGAAACAGACTGGCACAAAGAGTCAGCCGCCAGTCCAGCGACAACATTAAAATCAAGTAGGCCAATAGGGCAATGCCGGTATCAAATACCTCGGTGGTAAATTTCCGCATTCCCTCGGCGCAGGCATCCGCATCCGAGATTGCCCTGGTCATCATAGAGCCTACGCTCTCCTCCTCCAGTTCCTGTCGGGTGGCATGGACCAGATGATTGTAAATGACCTGCTTCATGTTACGGCTCACATGGTTTGCAAATCGGCGTACATAGTACCGCTTTCCATAACGCAGACACTGCACAAGGGCAACGACCAAAAGATAAATCCCTGCCAAAACCGCCATCTGCCGCCAAGTGGACTTGCCCTGCAAATTTTCCAGCAAGCACTGTGTCAACTTGCCTTCCAGCAACGGGCTCAAAACCAAACCGCCGTTGCATAAGATGCCGGTAACGGTCACCACCAGCAGCGTCTTCCATTGGGAAAAGAAATAGGAAGTCACCCGTTCCGGGTGCTGTAGCCTTGTATTCATTCCGTCTCCTCCTCTTCTGCCAGTCGAGCCAGAATGTTAGGGAAGTCCCTTCGGCGCTCCAGCTTGCTCTTGGCATACAGCAAATGGAGTTGATGGCAGAACTGCTTCCGCTCCGTCGAATCCATGTCCTCCAACAGCCACTGATAAAAAACAGTCTCCACCGCCGCCTTGGAATGGCGCAGGTTTTCCGCCTTTTCCGTGGCATACAGCATCTGCACACGGCCGTCCTCGGGACTGGTCTTCCGAACCAGATAGCCTTTGCTTTCCAGACTGGCCACACGCCGAGCCACAGCGCCCTTATCCATGTTTAACCGCTCCGAAACATCTTTCTGTGAGATTCCCGGATGATGCCGCACGGTATGGATCAGGTCATATTCGCCGGTGCCGATCCCAGTCTCTTTCATCGCTCGCACAGTCACTTGATTCACCGTTCGGGCAATTTTCGTGATCTGCCGCAGGGTCTCATCCATATCTTCCACCTCGAAACCAAGAAAATAGTTGTAGCATCAACTTAATTAGATGATACTACAACTATGATAGAAGTCAATAAAAATACCCAAAAAAGTGCTATCACAAGTGTCACATTTCTCCCCATTATCTGCTGAAAAAATTTCGCAGCTATGGTATACTCCAGAAAAAGCCAAGGAGTTTGTCTATGCATTACGTAACCGCCAAAGGGATCTTATCCTCTCAAAACGGCATGAATCTGTATCGTGGATGCCAGCATGGGTGCATCTACTGCGATTCTCGCAGCGACTGCTACCATATGGATCACCTCTTTGAGGATATCGAAGTAAAAGAGAACTCCCTTGTTCTGTTGGAGGATGCGCTTCGCCGCAAGCGTCGACCCTGTATGATCGGTACCGGTTCCATGAGCGATCCCTATATGCCTTTGGAACGGGAACTGCGCTACACCCGTCGGGCTCTGGAATTGATTGAAAAGCATGGATTTGGCGCAACGCTTATCACCAAATCCACACAGGTCTTGGACGATTTGGATTTATTCAAACGAATCCATAAGCAAGCGAAATGCGTCATTCAGATGACACTTACCACTTCCGATGAAACGCTTTGCCGAATAATTGAGCCAAACGTCAGTACCACGAAAGAACGTATTAAGGCCTTAAAAACGCTTCGAGACAGCGGGATTCCCACTGTGGTCTGGCTGACGCCCATTCTCCCCTTTCTCAACGACACGTCAGACAATCTCAACGCCATTTTGAATGACTGCGAAGACGCTTCTGTCAAAGGCATTCTCTTCTTTGGTGCCGCTCTGACCTTACGAGATGGCAATCGGGAATATTTCTACCGTGCGTTAGACCAACACTTTCCGGGGCTGAAAGAAACCTATATTCGCCAATTCGGCAATTCCTATATATTGGAAAGTCCCAATAATGCCGCATTGTCCGATTTATTCCATCGCCGCTGCGAAACTGCCGGCATCTGGCATGACAACCAGCAGATTTTTCACTATCTCAGCACCTTTGAACAAACGAGCCAACTGCAATTAAGCTTATTTGAATCATGAAAACAAAAATGGTTCTTTCGCAGCAAAGACATTGATTTCGGCTGCCCGCCATACTTTCAAACGCAGACTGACTTTCCTACAAATGCGGCCGCAGGTACTTTACACCTGCGGCCGTATTTATCATATACTGATGCTGAGAAAGGTGGTGCAACATGCCGCCTCACGCTCAGCGATCCTATGACCAGGCACAATCATTTATGCGACTTTTGCAGCATCCGCCTGCTGCCGCTGCCGTTATTGCGGGCAGTCCGCATAATCCTGCCGTCAGTGGTACGGTTCATTTTTATCAAACGCCTTTGGGCGTATGCCTGCTCACACAGATCTTCGGGCTTCCGGTTTCGGAAGATCCCTGTGTGAAGCAAATCTTTGCGTTTCATATCCATAGCGGTGATACCTGCTCAGGCACTGCAGAAGATCCCTTTGCCGATGTACTGACCCACTATAACCCTGATAACTGCCCGCATCCTCAGCACGCAGGGGATTTAGCGCCGCTGTTCGCTACCCACAGTGGCTATGCGTTTGAAATTCTCTTAACAGATCGGTTCTCTGTGGATGAGATCATCGGTAAGACCATTGTTATCCACCGCGACCCCGATGATTTCACAACGCAGCCGTCAGGCAATGCCGGCGAAAAGATCGCATGCGGGGAGATTCAGCGGTATCGGCCATTCCGTTTCTAAGTCCCCGACAATAACGCAAGACTTTCTGCGTTGACCCGCCTTTTTGCGGCGATCATAGCAGAAAGTCTTGTGTCATATGGATTCATTTACTACGTCTCTTCCCTTTCTGTCACTCCCGGTTGCGAGAACAAGCTGAAAGTTAAGATCCATTGCTCTACTTGTCAACATCATCCATCTCTATCATTGTTGTATTGTTATCTGAAATATTTTTATAGCTATATATGTTAAATATAACCAGCAAGATATTAAAAACCACAATTATCATTAGAATCGTGCCAAGGGTTTTCCATATCCTTTTATTTCGCCTATTTTTAATAGCCAACTCTTCACTAATCTTTGCAAGTTGAACTGCTACCGCATCTCTGGCAACTTCTTCCGTTATGGCTCCACCAAGTAAGATGCTCTCCTTCGTCTCTAACACATCCGCTATTTTAGAAAGCACATCTGCATCCGGAACAGACAATCCGGTTTCCCCTAGTTAAAGATACTAGTCACTTATGAGTACCACGGCGATTAGCCGTGGTGCCCTTTTTCTTGTCAATCAATCT
>JAKSQE010000136.1 GCA_024404295.1 Oscillibacter sp. | reverse complement strand
CAAAGAACTGACTACCGGCAGAGTTGGGAGCCATAGTGCGGGCCATGGACAACACACCGGTGGTGTGCAGCAGGTCGTTCTGGGCAAAGCCGTTGGCCTTAAACTCGCCGTTGATTTCGTAGCCGGGGCCACCCATGCCGGTGCCATCGGGGCAGCCGCCCTGGATCATAAAGCCGGGGATCACACGGTGGAACGTCAGACCATCGTAATAGCCTTTGTTTGCCAGAGAGATGAAGTTGTTGACCGTATTGGGAGCCTTCTCGGGATACAGCTCACCACGCATCACACGGCCATCTTCCATAGTGATCGTTACAATTGGATTGCTCATAATCATATGTCCTTTCTGATGTGCCCATAGGGGCAATAATTTTTTCAGCGTCTTGCTTTGATCGCTCGATCCATTTCCCGTTGTGCGTCCCGCTTGGCGGTAGCATCGCGCTTATCATAATTTTTCTTACCTTTGCACAGGCCCACTTCTACTTTGACCTTAGCATCCTTAAAGTAGACAGACAAAGGCACCAGTGCATAGCCGTCCTGCTTCACCAGTGCAAAAAGCTTGCGAATCTCACGCTTATGCATCAGCAAGCGGCGAACACGTTCCGGCTCACGGTTGAAGATATTGCCCTTTTCGTAGGGGGAAATATGCATACTGTTGACAAACAGTTCTCCATCCTTAATGGTGCAATACGAGTCCTTCAAGTTCAGCGTACCTGCACGAATAGATTTTACCTCTGTACCAAACAGTTCAATGCCCGCTTCAAACTTTTCCTCCACGAAGTAATCGTGGTAGGCCTTGCGATTCTGGGCCGCGATCTTAATTCCCTTTTTCTCCATGGAGTTCACCTCTTTCAGCGGAAGTCAGTTCAGTATACCATTATTTTCTTCCAGATTCAAGGGAAAGAAACTGCTTTCCATTTAGGCAAAAGTGTGGTATGATATTCTTAATATAGTATGCACAAATTTCCGAAATTCGAAAACGAGGTACGGAACATGGAATTCAAGGATCTGAAAGAAACAACGATCAGCCGCAAAGATGTGTTTGAGGGCAAAATCATGACGGTTCATGTGGATCAGGTGCGCCTGCCCAACGGTGAAATTGGCGAACGGGAAGTCATTGACCACGTGGATGGTGTCGGAATCCTTGCCATTGACGATGAAGATCGCGTGCTGACTGTTACTCAGTACCGCTATGTGTTTGGCAAAACCTTGCTGGAAATTCCCGCCGGCAAATTGGATTGGAATGAAGACCACCGTCTTGGCGGTCTGCGGGAACTTCGGGAGGAAACGGGTGCTGTTCCCGAGAAGTTTGAATACTTAGGCAGTTTTATCCCCGCTCCCGGTTGCTACATGGAAAACCTGCACCTGTATCTGGCCACCGGTCTGAAATTCCAAGAGCAAGATCTGGATCCTGACGAGTGGCTCGACGTAGACCGGATCCCCTTTGACGAAATGGTGGAGCGCTGCGTCAATGGTGAGATTGAAGATGGCAAGACCATTATTGCTGTGTTACGGGCCAAAGCTCTATTGCATCGCTGATAGGAGGTATATATGGACGCTCAAAAAACAGTCCTGATTGTAGAGGATGAAAAGAATATCGTAGACATTCTGCGTTTCAATCTTCAGCGCGAGGGGTATGCCACCCTGGAGGCCTATGACGGTGCAGACGGTCTGGAAAAGGCCCGTACCGGCAACCCTGATCTGATTTTACTGGATGTCATGCTGCCTAAGATGATCGGATTTGATGTGTGCAAGACCTTGCGTGCTGAAGGAAATCACGTCCCCGTCATCATTCTGACTGCCCGTGAAGAGGAAGCGGACAAGGTTCTGGGACTGGAGATCGGTGCCGATGATTACATTACCAAGCCCTTCTCCATGCGAGAGTTGATTGCTCGTGTAGGCGCCAACATCCGCCGCACCGCCATGTCTGCCGCAGCAGCAGCCGTCTCTGCCGAAAGCGCCATGCCCGTGGCCGGTGACCTCTCTATCAACACCGACAGCCATCAGGTTTATTGCGCCGGTCAATCTGTGGATCTGACCCAGCGTGAGTACGAATTGCTGACCTTCCTCGCCAGCCACCCCAACAAAGTATACTCCCGTGTGGTCTTGATGGAGCAGGTGTGGAACTACGGCTACATTGGCGATGATGTTCGCACCGTGGATGTCACTGTTCGTCGTCTACGGGAAAAGATTGAGACGGATCCTGCAAAGCCCATCTATATTTTGACCCGCCGCGGTGTTGGTTACTATTTTGCTATTTAACACGGTTTCTGATCTTTTCGGGAAGGAGGCCTTCTGATGTTTCGAAGCCTTCATATGAAGCTGACGCTGATCCTGATTCTGCTGATTTCCTCTCTGATGGCTGTTGTGGGTGCATTTTTGACCACCAGCGTCACCAGCTTCTATATCAATAGTTTTTACCAGCAGATGGACGACGTATTTGGTGCAGAAAGCAGCAGCTTTGTCTCTGATTTGCGTAGTGCCGCCGGAGAAGCGCAGGCAGCGGATCAGTTGCGTGAAATGCTGAATGCCAATGCCGGTCAATTAGGCATCGATTACCGTACCCGGAATTACTTCGTTCTGGACGGTACCTCCGGCGTTTATCTTTCTGGCTCTGCGCTGGAATCTGCCATGCCCCGAGAGCAAACGCCTAATTTGTTGACCGCTCGGAATGCCATCATTCAGGGAAATCTCACCGTAGTCGGTGACACCAGCAGCATTTCTGCCAGTTATATGGACGTTGCAATTCCAATTGTTAATGGGGAGCATTCTTACATTCTATATATCATTGACAACAAGGATACTGTTTCCGATCTGAACAATCAATTGTTCATGATTATTATGCAGGCTATGCTGATCGGCCTGCTGATCTCCGTGCTGCTGAGCTTTCTGCTGTCCAAAACCATGGTTGGCCCGATTGAAAAGCTGACAGCAGGTGCTGAGCGCGTTGCTGCCGGCGATTTTGACAGTCAGCTTCCCGTGGAGTCCACGGATGAGATCGGCATTTTGACCGGCACGTTTAATGAAATGGCCGAGGTCTTGCAAACCACTCTGGCTGCCGTTGAAAACGAACGAAACAAGCTTGATACCTTGTTTCTGCACATGACGGACGGTGTGGTGGCCTTTGACCACAACGGCCGCCTGATTCACTGCAACCTCGCCGCCACAGAATTTTTGCAACGCACCGTAGATGCGGACTGCACCTACGACGAGCTTTTCGGCAGCGTCCACCCCTTTGAGTCCATGTTGGCCCTTCAGCGTCCAAACTATGCCGAGGGCGAACTGCTGATTGGCGAACGAATTATTGAGTTGTATTTAGCGCCTTTCTCCGATCAAGAGCAGGGCGGTGTGTTAATCGTGCTGCATGATGTCACGGAGCAGCACCGCAATGAGACCCGTCGAAAAGAATTTGTTGCCAACGTCTCCCATGAGC
>JAKSQE010000135.1 GCA_024404295.1 Oscillibacter sp. | reverse complement strand
CGAAGCGCAGTATCTGGCTGAGCGTGCTGTGGGCATTGTGCTCGACACCGTTCCGGAAGTCGATAGCATTTACTATACCACCGGAGGTGGAACCCTCAGTTCCCTCACCGGCGGCAATTCCACTTCCGTTAGTATCAATCTGGTTCCCGCAAAGGAGCGCAGCCGCTCTGCAGCAGAGATCGGTCAGGCTCTGCGCCGTGACTTAAGCGTGATCGCCGGTGCGGAGATCAGTGTTTCCTCTGCCGGTATGATGGATATGTCCGCAATGACCGGTGACGCCATCCAAGTCTCTGTTTCCGGCAATGACTATGACCTGTTAGATGAAGTTGCCGCAGACCTGACCGCCAAGATCGCCGCTTTGCCGGATGCTGCTGATGTCAGTTCCTCTGCCGGCGAGCAGGAGCCCGAGGTCAATGTCACGTTGAAGCGCGATGTCGCTTCTCAGTACGGTCTGACCGCAGCCACGGTGGGTACCGCCGTTCGCAGTCAGCTCACCGGCTCCACCGCCACCACCTTAAAGGTCAATGGTGAGGAGATCTCCGTTGTGGTCAAGGGCCAGGGTGACGCCGGAAAGAATCTGGACGCTTTAAAATCCATGCCCATTACCGCGCCTTTGGGCAGCAGTGTGCCTTTGCGCATGGTGGCTGATGTCACCGTGGATATGGCCCCTCATTCTATCTCCCGCGAAAATCAGAGCCGCACCTTGTCCATCTCCGGTGCCAGCGCATCGGATGATGCCACCGGCATTGCCGCCGCTGTAAAGCAACTGATCCACGATTACCCCACTCCCGATGGCATTTCCATCAGCGTGGGCGGCGAATCTGAGGAGATCATGGAAGCTTTCAAGCAGTTGGGCAAGGCACTGATCGTGGCGATCGGTCTGGTGTATTTCGTTCTGGCCTCTCAGTTTGAGTCCTTCCTGATGCCTGTGATCGTTATGATGATCCTGCCTGTCAGTCTGATCGGCTCTCTGTGCACGCAGATCCTGTTTGGACTGAAAATTTCCATTATTGCCTTTGTAGGTGTCATCATGTTGGCCGGCGTCGTGGTCAACTCGTCTATCGTTTTGGTGGACTATATCAACATCCGCCGTGGCCGTGGCGAGGATAAAGAGACCGCCATTCTCAATGCATGTCCCCGCCGTGTACGCCCGGTTATGATGACCATGCTCACCACTGTGCTTGGTCTGCTGCCCATGGCTATCGGCTTGGGCAGCGGCAGCGAGCTGATGCGTCCTATGGCGAGCTGCATGATCACCGGTATGCTGCTCTCCACGGTCATCACGCTGTTCCTGACCCCGGTATTTTACAGTCTGCTGGATCAGGCCGGTCACCGTAAGAAAAAGCAAGGAGGCGTGTCTGATGTCCAGAATCAGTGATCTGCGTCGGCAGGAGATCTTAGATGCTGCCTGTCACGAATTCCATGAACACAGCGTAAAGGTCGTTTCCATGGCTGACATCGCAAGCCGCGCACAGATCGGCAAATCCACCATTTACGAATACTTTTCTTCCAAGGATGATCTGATCCGTCAGGCATGCCGCTGGTTGTTGGAGAATTACACCCAGCAGATGGAAGCCGTCTTCTCCTCCCAGCTGCCCTTGCAGGAACAGATCAACCGCTATCTGGACTCCTTTCCCGTCCAACCCCATGATCCTTCATCGGACTTCTTGGCATTTGAAAATATGCTCCAGTTTGTCCGCATCTTTGGCGAGGAAAGTTTGCAGGAAGAGGTTGCAGCCTTCCAAAACCGCATTCAGGACTTGCTTGCCACTTCTATTCAAAAAGCCACAGAGCGTGGTGAACTTCCTGCCGGAACCGATGCCGTTCTGGCTGCGAAGCTGATGCAGGCACTTCTGAATCCCATGTGCATCATTCAGCTGAAGCGTTCTCATCTGGAGAATGCTGCCAAGCAGGCCGCCCATGCCATTTTGGCCGGTCTATCCGCAACTAACGTATAAAAAACATGGAGTTTCACGTTCTTGTGAAACTCCATGTTTTTTTATAGATACTGATAAAATAATCCGTGCTGCGTGCAGTACCAAAGCAGCATCCCATGTCCGATGCGGGGGATCCGCACTTCAAAATCCCACTGGGGATAGCGGCGCTTGAGCACCATGGTATCGTCCCGCAGGAACGCCACAAAGGGAATATAATGCTCTCTGGTCATAGGATGGTCGGTGGTGATGAAGTAATCCTGTTCCACCATGTCGACCTTTAATTTTTCTTCCGCTTTCTGTGGGATCAACGGCTGCAAGGCATTTCCGCAGCAGGAAAACTGACCTTCCTCGGCTGATAGGATCAGATTGCCGCAGGTGGGGCAGACGTAGAACCTGGACTTTTTGACATTTCCTGCAACAGCTTTGTTGGTGGAAATACTGCCAGCGAGCAGCGTATCCGTGTCTGTTTTCAGCGCTGCCGCCAGTCCCCGCAGCAAAGAGGGATCTGGACAGCCCAGGCCACGTTCCCACTTGGAGATGGCTTGCTCCGTCACGCCTAACACTTCCGCCAATGCGTGCTGCGTCATGCCCTGCTCCTGCCGCAGGGTGCGGATCAGCGCACCCATTTCCACTTGATTCATCGAAATCACTCCTTTGTACTTATCATACCCGCTTCTTCCCTCCTTGGCAATCAACCATCCGTTGAGGACACTTTGTAGAAAGAATCTCGGAAAAGATTTGAGACTTGCCGTAATCTATGCTATGATGGCAATATCAAAGATACGGAGGATCCGCTTATGTATTCCGCTCAGAAATTATTGATCGCGAAAGCCGGCGATAAGCCCCTTTATCTGGAGCCGAAAATGGCAAACCGCCATGGCCTGATCGCAGGCGCCACCGGTACCGGTAAGACTGTCACCATGAAGGTCATGGCTGAGCCCTTTTCCTCCATCGGTGTGCCTGTGTTCCTTGCCGATGTAAAGGGTGATCTGACCGGCATGTGCCGCCCCGGCGCAGACTCCGCTGCCATGCAGGAGCGTATCAGTCGGCTCTGCACGCCCGAATTTACTTATGCCGCTTTCCCCACCCGCTTTTGGGACATTTTCGGGGAGAACGGTCACCCCATTCGTGTCACCGTCTCCGAGATGGGTCCTGTTCTGCTGGGTCGTCTGCTGAACCTGACTGATGTGCAGGCAGGCGTTTTGAACATCGTATTTAAGGTGGCTGATGAAAACGGCCTGTTGCTGTTGGATCTGAAGGACCTGCGCGCCATGCTGCAGTATGTGGGTGACAACCGTGCCGAGTTTACTACCCTTTACGGCAACGTATCCACCGCCAGTATCGGCGCCATTCAGCGTGCCCTGCTGACCTTCGAGGAAGAGGGCGGCGAGCTGTTTTTCGGTGAGCCTGCACTGGACATTCGGGACTGGATGCGTACCGATATCGACGGACGAGGCTTTCTCAACATCCTCTCCGCACAGCGCCTGATCCAAAGCCCCACCGTCTACGGCACCTTCCTGCT
>JAKSQE010000134.1 GCA_024404295.1 Oscillibacter sp. | reverse complement strand
TGCACAGCATCAAGGGCGGCATGATGAACTGCCAGAAGGAAATGAAGAAGGCTGTCGAGTGCGGCTACTGGAACCTGTTCCGCTTCAATCCTGCTGCTGAGGGCGCTAAGTTCACTCTGGATTCCAAGGAGCCCGCTGGCGGCTATCAGGAGTTCCTGATGAACGAGGCTCGCTATGCACGTCTGACCCGTGAGTTCCCCGCTCGTGCAGAGGTTCTGTTCGCACGCAACGAGAAGAGCGCTATGGAGCGTTACGATCACCTGCTGAAGCTGAAGGCTATGTACGAGGGCTAATTCCCCGCGAACGTTGCAATCGGCGATATCGCATAATAGAAGTGCCATGGGCTGCGGCCCATGGCACTTTTCTTTTGTTATAATAAAAGGTGTATTTGTAGACAATGCCAAAGCGGAGCGCAGTTTTTCGGCATAGTGGAAAGAAGTCTTCTCTTGTCTTTTAGAAAGATTTTTCGTAAGATAAGCTTGTGTTATGAGGATTTTGTTTTATAACAAAAAACGAAGAAAAGAAAGGGAAGCGTATGGAAAAAATCTTCAAACTGAAAGAAAATGGAACGACTGTGCGGACTGAGATCCTCGCAGGTGTTACCACATTTCTGACGATGGCCTATATCATTGCCCTGAATCCAAACCTGCTGACGAATTTTGATGTGGGTTCTCCTCTGTGGAACGGTGTCTTCATGGCAACCTGCGTTGCCTCTGCCGTGGGCACGTTCTGCATGGCATTTCTGGCCAATAAGCCCTTTGTCATGGCTCCCGGCATGGGCCTGAACAGCTTTTTTGCCGTGGTGGTGGGCAATATTGTGGGCATGACCGGCATGACCTATCTGGCCTCCTTCCAGACTGCGCTGATTATCATTCTGGTGGAAGGCATTGTGTTTATCGTGCTGTCCATCTTCAACATTCGTGAGAAGATCGTGGAGGCGATCCCTCTGGGTGTGCGCTACGGTATTTCTCCCGCCATTGGTCTGATGCTGCTGAATATCGGTCTCGGCTCCAATGTGGGCATTTATTCCGAGACCGGCGGCCCCTTCTATATTATGCGCGACTTTTTTGGCGCACTGACCCCCTCTGTTGCGAAGGCACAGATGGGCTCCGGATATTCTGTTATGGTGCTGACTACTGTGACCGCTTTGCTGGGTGTTCTGGTGATGGTGGCTCTGGGTAATCGGGGCGTCAAGACCTCCGTTTTGGTGGGCATGGTGGTGTCCTCCGTGGTGTATTGGGCAGGTTCCTTCCTGTTCCTGAATACCAACCCCTTTGCCTCTCTGGCAGGCGCTTCCTTTGTTCCTCCTGTGGCTGATATGATGGAGACCACGTTCTTCAAGTTCAACTTTGCCGGTCTCTCTCAGGTGGGTTGGTTCACCTTTACGACCCTGATCATCACATTCTGCATGATCGATATGTTTGATACCATCGGCACGCTGGTGGGTACTGCTTCCCGCGCCGGTATGGTAGATCAAGAGGGCCGTATGCCTAAGATGAGAGAAGCACTGCTGTCCGATGCCATTGGTACCGTCACCGGCGCCTGCACCGGTACTTCTACCGTTACCACCTTTATTGAGTCCGCTTCCGGTGTGGAAGCTGGCGGCCGTACCGGCCTGACCGCCCTGACCAGCGGCGTGCTGTTCCTGGCTTGCATGTTCATTGCCCCCGTTGCTGCGATCATTCCCGGAGCTGCAACTTCTGCTGCATTGATCTATGTTGGTATTTTGATGGTGCAGGGCCTGAAGAACATCAACTTTGCAGATATGGATCAGATGGTTCCTGTGGCCATTATGCTGATCGGCATGCCCGTTTCCGGCTCTATCGGACATGCACTGGGTCTGGGCATGATCGCCTATACCGCTCTGCAGCTATCCTCCGGCAAAGCCAGGGAAGTCAGCGTGCTGACCTATGTCATCTCTGTGCTGTTCTTGATCAAGTTCTTCGTGGTTGCTTAATAACTGGCAAAAAACGCACAAAAATAGCGTTCCGCATTGCGGAACGCTATTTTTTCGTCTCAATAAAATGCGGGGCGATCTTCCTCAGAAAATTCCGCCACACGGATATCGTAGGCTTCCATGGATTCTTTTTCAAAAGCCAGTGTATCCGGCAAATCAAACTGCCGCAGTAGCCATTTGGTGAACGGGGGATTCAGCACCAGCAGCGGACCGGTGAGATAGGTGGCCATCAGGCCGCCACGGACAAACCCCTCCTCGGCCGTCTCGGGATTCCGACCCATGCCCCGCTTCATCTGGAACAAGGCATTGCCCGCAGGCGCATCGTAGGTGTGGCCGAACAGGCTCTTGAATCCCACAATGTCCATGGTCTTGCCGTCTGCATCAAAGGTGCCGATGAAGCCGCTGTTGTGCCGCTTCATCATCTGGTATCTTGCATGGGTGGGCAGCAACCCCAAACCGTCAATGTGCAGTCCGTCATCACTGTCGATGGCGGTGCCGAACACGTCCAGCGCATTGCCGGTAACCAGCATTTTCTGTCCGTTGTCGATCAGCGTCTCAATCTCGGCCTTGAACGGCATCAATGCGGCGGCTGCCAACTGCAATCCCTTTTCAGGAGCGCAGCCCATATAGACTAAGTCAATTTCCTCGTTCAAAAACTTGGGACGAGACTTCAGATCCGTCTCCACCACTTCAATGGACGGACAGCACTGCTGCAAATAGCGGATATTCATTAAATCACCGCAGAGGTTGCAAACCTCGGGGAACAACACTTCGATTTTCATGCCTTCGCCTCCTTACGATTCTCGGCCAGACTTTTCATGTGGTCGTAGACCCGATAGGCAAGAGCCAGGGAGTCCGTACCGTAGAGCAGATACAGGTCATCGCCGGGAGTGAAATGCAGCAGCTCGGCGGCTTTGAATTCGTCTTCCTCGCAGGAGATGCGTTCCGCAGGGACACCGGCGATCAGCAAGCGCAGCTTATAGTCTTTGGCGCGTTTGCCGGCACAGACGATCTGGGCCACAGAGTCGTTGTTCAGGAACTCAAAGTCCGCATCATAGATCCAGCAGGTGTTTTCTGACCAGTGATGCGTGTCGCCCAGACAGTTCATCATCATTAGAATCTCCTTGCGACCCTGACGATTGCCAATGTAGTCAAAGGCACGAGAACCGGCCAACGCATTTTTCTCCTTGGACATCTGACGGATCAGCGTTACATCGCCAACCTGCTCCTCGCTATGACGGCTGGCAGTGATGGCGGAAGCGTCCAGTCGGGCACGGATCTGTTGGTGTCTCATGCCAAGCTGACGCAAAACGGAAATGACGGTGACCATATTGTAGACATTAAAGATACTATCCGTAATCAAAGAGTAGGAATATTCCTCGTTGTTTTCACGGATAACCATGGACTGACCGGCAAAATCCAGTTTCTGTGCCAGGTAGTTAGCCTCGGGGGAGTGGAAGCCGCAGACATCGCACACAGCTTTGCCAATATGGTGGTAGCGGC
>JAKSQE010000133.1 GCA_024404295.1 Oscillibacter sp. | reverse complement strand
TGTGCAGTTGGCCGACCGCACTTGTATTATAAAGCAAAAGGAGTTTTTTTGTCAGTCTTATCGCTTAAGCTCTTTTGAACCACGCGTCTCACGCGTGGTTTTCGCCATACAAAAAAGCTGCCCTTTCGGGCAGCTTTTTCATTGGTGTCGTACGGCGTCCGCTTACGCCTCGACGGGAGTCTGCGGCATAGCCTTTTTCGCATTTTCCTGTGCATAGAAGGCGGCTTCCGCATCGGTGATCCGGTAGCCTACAAAGGCCAGCAGAGAAGCAAGACCCATGCAAAGGGCGGGGAAGAGTGTGAACCAGAACATGAAGCCCCTGGTAATCTCGGGGGTCATGGCACCGCCGCCGATGGAAACGGAATCGAAGTTGATCCAGCCCAAAGCCAGACCGGACATGGTTCCGGCAAGCATGGTGGCCAGCTTGATAGGAATATTGAACATGGACATGGCGATGGTGCGGTTGTCCTCGCCGGTGGTGTAATAGCCGTACTCACCGCAGTCCAGGAAGTAGTTCACGCCGAAGCCGGAGAATATATACATGGCCATGGAGTTGATGCAGGAGAATACGGTGTAGATATACCACGGAGCGCTCTGGATGCAGAGATAGGCACCCAGCAGTCCAAGGCCCCAAAGCAGGAGACCCACACCTATGGCCTTTTTCTTGCCCAGCTTCATGCCCAGCTTGGGGCCGATGATTGCGCCCAGAAGAGCGGCGCAGGAACGGCAGGTCTGGTGAATGGTCATAGGCACGGTAAAGGTGGCAGGCGTCAGCTTGAAGAACATGAAGAAATACATCTCAAAGCCGGCCGCAAAGTTGAAGCCGAAGTTATAGATCGTGTAGATCAGGATCAGGCACAGAAGCTGTTTGTTCTTGACCACAGAGGCAAACATGGCACCAACCGTGGGGCCTCCCGCTCCGGCAGACTTCTCGCCGACAGGTCTGGGCAGGTCATAGTCCTTGGAAACATCCAGCGTGCACTTGGCGCCGATGAGGATGGTCAGGCCGAAGAAAGCGGAGACGATCAGGTAACCCAGCTGCTCATTGCCCGTGGCGTTGGTAATGGCCGTCTTTACCGGCAGAATGGTCAGTGAAGTGATGATGGTGGCAATCGCCATCATTCTGGCACCCATGATGGAGATGCGGTTGCGATCCTCCAGTGAGGGGCCAGCCATAGCGGCCAGAATGCCGAAGTTCGCATTGCCCAGAAATGTGACTGCGCCGCAGATGAGAATGTAGCCCAGAATGGTCACAAGACCCTTGATCAGGCTGCTCTGAAGATCGGCAGGCGCAATGAAGCAGACGATCGTGCCCGCAAACATCACGAAGGGGAAGATCTTGAACCAGTAGCGGAATTTACCGTGTTTGCCGCCGTTGGTTTTCTCGACGATGGGGCCGGCGACCAGAGAGAGTACGAAATCAACACCGGTTCCTACCAGAACCAGTGCAGCCAGCAGCTCTGCGGAAACGTGCAGATTGACCTGCATAAAGGTGCGGTAGTACATGAATGCCGGCATCATAGCCATGAAGGATGTGAGACCGTAGATGTTGTACTTGACTACTTGTGCGTTGGTCAGCTTTGATTCGCTCATGTCTTTTCCCTCCTGAAATAAAATTGGTTCCTCTTTGAAGAGGAGTTCATGCAATAATAATATTTCAAATCGGGAAATTATGCAATGTACTTATAACACAAGATACAATCGTGACACATACTCATAAATTTGTGCATTCATAACATCATTTTGCTATTTTTAGGGTGAAAAATTCTCTTTTTGACAGGCACTGCAAACCGATTGGGCCAAAAGATAAAAGGTCAGCTGTTCTCTGCGCAAAAAAAGCAGCCTCTGTTTTCTACAGAGGCTGCTTTTTTACTTCGGCTCGCCGCTATCGGCAAGAATGCGGAAGCCGCAGTTCAGATATACAATGTTGGACACAGCGGTAACGGTGCTGCGGAGCATCTCCTTCTCCAGTGTGGAGGTAACACCCAGCTCCGCCGTGCTGTCGCGGAGGCCGAAGCGAAAGTAGAGAACGTTTTCCAGCTCATCGCAGAAGTAGTCATAGGCTACCTGCACCGTATAGTCGGTGCGGCCATTAAGCAATTGAAAGAGGCTGCTGATATTCTCCAGATTCGTAACCTGCTTGAGAAGTGCGAGCACGATCAGATGGGCAAGCTGTGCAGCGGAATACTGCTTGCGCACAGGATTGGCAATGAGACCCAGCTTCACATAGTTGCGCACCATGGAGCCGGTCACATCCTCAAAGCCCAAGGGTCTGATGGCGCGATTCACATATTTGGCTGCCTGTTCCAGATAGAGACCCATATCCGGGATCTCCGAATACCGCGGGAGACGAAATCCGCGCATGGAATCGGCAAGAGCGTCTGCAATTTCCCTGTTCATGGTCTGATTATATCGAAAGGGCTGTTGGATGTCAAGCAGAAACTCTATGACAGAGTTTCAAAAAACCCTTGACAGAAGTTAGATTAGCCTTTACAATACGCACAGGTTTTTTAATAGCCCAAGAAAGAATACTGATTATCAGAAACAGAAAGGCATATCAATATGAGCGCTATCACCACCCATGCAGGAAGAAGACGGATCGCCGCGGACTCCTCCGCGAATCTGACGGAGTATTCCTCTGTTTCCTTCGGACTGGCACCCATGAAAATCATTACGGAGGAACGGGAGTTCGTGGATGACCCAGGGCTGGATCCTGAGGATATGCTCCGGTACTTTGACCGCTTCAAGGGCAGATCCCAGACCTCCTGCCCGAATCCGGAGGACTGGCTCCGCGCCTTCGGGGATGCGGAGGAGATTTTCTGTCTGGCCATCACCTCCGCTCTGTCCGGCAGCTACAACACTGCCTGCATCGCAAAGGAAATGTATGAGGACGCGCATCCCGGCAGACGCGTTTTCGTGATAGATTCCCGTTCTGCCGGCCCCGAGCTGACGCTGACCGTGGAAAAGCTGGCGGAGCTGATCCCGACGGAGAGGAGCTTTGAGGACATCTGTGAAGAGATCACCGCTTATCAGCAGCAGACCGGGCTGCTGTTCTCGCTGGAAAGTCTGAAAAATTTTGCCGCAAACGGGCGGGTATCGCCGACTGTTGCAAGGCTGGCGGGGGTGCTGGGGATCCGCATCGTAGGTAAGGCCAGCGACGAGGGAACGCTGGAGCCCACCGACAAATGCCGGGGCGAAGCAAAAAGCATAGCGACCCTTGTGAAGAACCTGAAGGCAAACGGGCTGAAGCAGGGAAGGGTGCGGATTGCCCATTGCTGCAACGAGGGCGCGGCATTGAAGCTCAGGGCACTGCTGGAAGCAGAGCTGCCCGACATATCCGTGACCGTGGGCATCAACAGGGGGCTGTGCAGCTACTATGCCGAGCGCGGCGGGCTGCTCGTCGGGTACGAAAAAATCTGCATATTCCGGCAAAAGCCGCCGCTGCGGATACTCTCCGCAGCGGCGGCGTTTCTGTCTTGTTCCGGCGTTGGTCTCCCGCGGGGGAGCTCACCGGGCGG
>JAKSQE010000132.1 GCA_024404295.1 Oscillibacter sp. | reverse complement strand
GCTCCCATCTCTTGATTCTGTATTATAGACGGTAAATTCAGTAATTTCAAGCAAAATCTGATTATTTTCTGAATTTTTTAATGTGTAATCGTTTACAAAAATTTCAGCGTTTTGTACAAACGGACACAATTACAATAATTCATAAAACATAAAAATATTCTGTTTGTTCCTAAATTTTGTTGATTTTATATGATTTTATAGAAACAATATTGTTAAAAGAATAATCCAAACAATAAGGGAAAATACTGGTTTATTGAACAAATGGATGAGCGGAACGAACAAATAAGTCCTTGCAAAATACGGATTTTTACGTTATATTGTTCTTATGCAAGTCAAAACAAACATTTTATGTTGTTTTACAAACACAAAGGAGGAGCAATATGAGCAAAGTATCCGAAATGACCCGTGAAAAATGGATCATGAGCACCTTCCCCGAGTGGGGTACCTGGCTGGTCGAGGACATCGAAAACGAAGTCGTCGCTCCCGGCAATGTCGCTATGTGGTGGCTGGGCTGCACCGGCGTGTGGTTCAAGACCCCCGGCGGCGCTAACATCACCATCGACCTGTGGTGCGGCAACGGTAAGCGCACCCACGGCGACAACAAGATGAAGGTCGGCCATCAGATGGCCAATATGTGCGGCGGCCGCCTGATGCAGCCCAACCTGCGCAACGTTCCCTTCGTCATTGATCCGTTCGCCTTCAAGCAGGTGGACGCTGTTCTGGCCACCCACTATCATCAGGATCATATGTCCGCAGAGTGGGCTGCCCACGTTTTGCAGAGCGGCATGACCACCACCGACGATCAGGGCAACGTCATTCCCGTTCCCTTCATCGGTCCCGCTAAGTCCGTTGAGACTTGGATTAAGTGGGGCGTTCCCGCAGAGCGCTGCATCACCGTCAAGCCCGGCGATTCCATCAAGATTAAGGACATCGAGATCATCGCTCTGGACAGCTTTGACCGTACCTGCATCGTCACCACCGACAAGACCGGTCCCGACCGTGAAGAGCTGACTGGTGTCTGCCCCACCGATATGGACGAGAAGGCCGTCAACTACCTGGTCAAGACCCCCGGCGGCAACATCTATCACTCCGGTGACTCCCACTTCTCCATCTACTTCGCTAAGCACGGCAAGGATTATGACATCGACGTGGCTTTCGGCTCCTTCGGTGAGAACCCCATCGGTATGCAGGATAAGATGACCTCCATCGACGTTCTCCGTATGGCTGAGAACCTCAAGTGCAAGGTCGTCGTGCCCATCCATTGGGACGTTTGGACCAACTTCCAGGCTGACTGCGAAGAAATCAAGCTGCTGTATGATTTCAAGAAGGATCGCAACGAGTACAAGTTCCATCCCTTCTTCTGGCAGGTCGGCGGCAAGTATGTCTATCCCCAGGACAAGGATAAGATCTATTATCATCACCGTCGTGGCTTCGAGGACTGCTTCGAGGCTCCCCAGAACATCCCCTATCGTTCCTGCCTGTAATTCAGGTAACAATCTCATTACCCGCCTGATGAGGTGTCCGCTTTGTCAGGCTTCATGAAAGGAAGTACATTCGTTATGGCAGAGACCATTCTCCAGAAAATCGTGGAGCGCGGCCACTATAAGTTTGTCGATTCCGTCGAGACCTGGCAGGAAGCCGTCAAGCTGAGCACCGATACCCTGGTTGCAACCGGCTATTGCACCGCTGACTATTATCAGCAGATCAATGACTGCGTTGAGAAGTATGGCCCTTATGTGGTGTTCGATCACTATGTCGCTATGCCTCACTCTCAGGAAGGCGCTGGCGGCGTTCTGAAGACCTCTGTTGGCTTCATGCGTGTGAAGGATGTCGTGGATTTCGGTGAGGACGAGGACGGCGAGAAGAAGGAAGCCAAACTGTTCTTCACCCTGGCATCCTGCGACCCCAACGAGCACTTGGACAACATCCAGCAGCTCATGGGTATTTTCACCAACGAGGATCTGCTGGACGCTCTGATGGAAGCGGAAACCCCCGAGGATATCCTCAAGGCTGAACAGGACTTCCCCTGCGAAGAGTTCTAAAAAACATTCAAAAAGCGGAGGCAGCTGCCTCTATAGAACAGCCGCTTCCGCTTTTTTCACCTGTATCATGCTTGATTATCATGCTTGATGCAGACGCACAAGTTTCATTATCCGAAAGAGAGGAAAACAAATGAATATTCTGGTTGCTATTTGGGAATTTTTTGCAACATACGTTTTGCAGAAAGCTCCTTACATGGTCGGCTTCCTTACCCTGCTGGGCTATTGCCTGATGGGTAAAAAGTGGTACGATACCCTCGGTGGCACCCTCAAGGCCATCATTGGTATGCTGATCCTGAACGCTGGTTCCGGCGGCCTGGTTTCTACCTTCCGTCCCATTCTGGCTGGTCTGAAGGATCGCTTCAACCTGACCGCTGCTGTTATCGACCCCTACTATGGTCAGAACGCTGTCACCGCAGGTGTCCAGGAAGTCTTTGGTAAGGGCTTCTCTCAGGCTATGACCCTGCTGCTGATTGCATTCCTGGTCAACATTCTGCTGGTTCGCTTCAACAAGCTGACCAAGTGCCGCACCCTGTTCACCACTGGCCATGTCCAGGTGCAGCAGGCTGCCACCGCTTATTGGCTGATTATGTTCGCTATGCCCGGCCTGCTGAACAATGACGTTGCTCTGATGGTCGTCATGTCCGTCATCCTGGGCGCTTACTGGGCTGTCGGCTCCAACCTGACCGTTAAGCCCATGCAGGAGCTGTCCGAGGGCGCTGGCTTTGCTATCGCTCATCAGCAGATGTTCGGCATCCGCCTGGCTTACTGGCTGGCTGACGTTCTGTTCGGCACCAACGGCGGCAAGCGTGAGAAGGAGATTAAGAAGGTCGGCGAGCTGGAAATGCCCGGCTTCTTCTCCATCTTCAATGAGAACATGGTTTGTACCGCAATCCTGATGACCATCTTCTTCGGCATCATCCAGGCCATCATTGGCAAGCAGTTCTTCGTGGACGCTGGCTCCACCAAGGACACCGAGAACTTCGTGTTCTATTGCTTCAACACCTCCCTGAACTTCGCTGTTTACCTGGCAATCCTCCAGCTGGGCGTTCGTACCTTCGTCACCGAGCTGACCGCTTCCTTCCAGGGTATCGCTGACAAGCTGCTGCCCTCCTCCGTTCCCGGCGTTGACTGCGCTGTCTGCTTCGGCTTCGGCGATGCAAACGCTGTTACCTTCGGCTTCCTGGCTGGTCTGTGTGGTCAGGTTCTGGCTATCCTCGTCCTGCTGGTTACGAAGTCCCCCACCCTCATCATCTGCGGCTTCGTTCCTGTCTTCTTCGATAACGCTACCATGGGTCTGGTTGCCAACGAAAAGGGCGGCCTGAAGGCTTGCCTCGTCATCCCCTTTGTTGCCGGTCTGGTCGAAGTCTTCGGCGCAGCCCTGATCTCCGGTTGGGTTGGCATGGCCAATTACGGCGGCTACCTGGGCATGTTCGACTGGGATACCGTTTGGCCTCTCTTCACCGTCATCATGAAGTAC
>JAKSQE010000131.1 GCA_024404295.1 Oscillibacter sp. | reverse complement strand
ACGGCATTGAATTCCGCTGGAATGGTCTCATTCAGCACTTCTGTACCGTCTGATAGCCGCAGGATGAGCTGTGCGCCCGCTTCTCCACGAACCGTCCGGATCACAAACGCCTGCCGAGACTCCTCATCCAGTCCCTCCAGCATCTGACTGCCACCGCAGGCAACCACTGTTCCGCCATCGATTCGGCAGATACCGCCCCGCTCGCTGCCGTAATCCAGTGCGCAGCTTCCGCCATTGGCGCTGACGCTGATAAACACATAGCCACCACTGATGACAATATCCCGGTTGGAATCTAAGCCGTCAGCATCCCGTCCCGTCGTGTTGACGATGCGGATCTCACCGCCGGAAATCGTGATCAACTCCTGCGCATTGATCCCATCGTCCGTAGGTTCCAAATCCACAGTACCGCCCTCGATCGTCACAGAAGTAGCTTCCAATCCCTCGTAGCAGCCGGATACCGTCACGCTGCCGGAGTGGATGTATAGATAATCTGTTGCATCTTCGTTCGATACCGTGATACCGTCATCTTTTGCCGCAATGTTCAGATTGGCTTGGGCAATGCGGACACTATCGTTGGCGTGGATCCCGTCCTCCGGCGCAGAGATATCGATCTGTCCGCCTGTGAATACCAGGTCATCATTACAGACGATACCATGCTGATATTGCGCTGTTACCCGCAAATTGCCGGCGCCATTGATGGTCAGGTCGTCCCGTGAATAAATCGTTCCGTCAATGCCAGTCTCCACTGCCTTTTCCGTGTAGGTGCCGCCGGATGAGACCACATTCTCTGTGCCCTCTGCCAGCGTCAAAAACACCTTTTCCGCTTGCTCTACCAGAATCGCCGCATTGTCCTCGCAATGCAGCGAGACTCCATTCAGCAAGATCCAGACCTTATCGTCCCCGTCAGCTTCTACAAGGATACTACCATCCTTCAGCTCACCGGAGATCACATAGGACCCTGCGTATACAATGTGGACATCACCATCCACGATGTAAGCGCCATTTCCGACGACTGTTCCATCTTCGCCATTCAGCGTGATCTTTGTTGCCTGGGAAATATCCCAATCCGCCTTGAGATCATTGGCGGTAAACTGACCGTTTGTTTCCTCTTCGGTAAGGGTTTGAATGCCGAGGGCCTCACCATTGATAAACAGAACCATCAGGGCGATGGCAAATAATATTACTCCCAGGCAGATCTTATCCAAATACTTACTTGTAGACATCGGATCAGCCCATATAGTCGCCGTTATAGCTGACCAGAACCGCACTATGTACGCCATTCATGTCCGCCAACTGATTCACAAAATCGGTATTGTCCTCCTTCAGGCGCACTTCCAAATTTAGTTCCACCATGCCCTTTTGTGCGCTCTTGCTCTTGACTACGCAGCGCTTGGTGTTCTGCTTCAAAAAAGACGTCGCTGCTTCCTCCGCTGCGTGGTCACTGCACTGCAGCACAACAATATAGGGATTACAGTGGGGTTTCTGATTGGCAAACAGCAGCAGCATTGCACCAATAAACAGGCTGCCAAACAACGCCAGAGGCAGCAGTCCTGCCGCCAAAACAATACCCGCCGCAATACTCCAGAACAGGAAAGCGATGTCTAACGGTTCCTTTATGGCAGTTCGGAAACGCACGATGGACAAAGCGCCCACCATACCCAGAGACAACACCACATTACTGGTAACTGCCAAAATGACCAGCGTGGAGATCATGGTCAAAGCAATCAGCGTCACACCAAAGCTGGAAGAATACATGACACCGGAATAGGTCTTTTTGTAGATATAGAAGATGAAAAGACCTACTGCAAAGGCCAAAGTCAACGCCATCACCATATCAAATACACTGATAGCCGTTACATTCTCCAGAAAGCTGGACTTAAAAATATCTTGAAATGTCATCACAATTCTCCTTCTTGATTAGCCGTAAATACGGCAGGCTGCATATTTTGAAAAAGCGGTACTGCGCCGTCCCGGTAACTGAACGGCATCCCGGATAATGGATGGCAGGTATTCATCCCATTTCACCTCTAACAGGATCGGACTGTCTCCTGCAGGAATGGTAGGACAGTCGGGATTCAGAAAATCCGTGCAGGAAAGGCCGGTGCGGATATGATAATCCAACGTAACTCGCACGTTGCCCGGGCCATAGATGAATGGTTCCCGGGTATAATCCACCAAGGTCTTTGGAGCAAGTCCCTGCCATCGCATTTTGCTGTAAAGCTCTTGCAAAAGCGGATACGGACTTTCGATCATCCATGCGAGATCGCCATCCAGCAATTTTTGTACTTCCTCCGCTGTCATAGGCGCGCTGTCCTTTGTGCCGAGGCCACCAAATTTACTTTTCTTCTCCAGCCGAATAAAACCGGTATCCCCGTTATAGCAGCGGATCCGGAACTTTTCCCGCCGACTGACACCGTCATTCTTCTCCCGCAGCGCTTTGTCGCTGGGGGTGTCGAAATACAGACTGCGAATGGTATAAACCCCATTTTCCGCATGGGGATCCACCTGGCAAACCGCTCGCAGTCGGGAACGCAGCGTCAGAAGATCGCCATAGGTGATCTCATGCTTCCACTCATGTCTTGCGTCCATGGTTCATCTCCGTTTCTTAGGTTAATGCCATCGTAACAGCAATTCCTGAAACGTTCCTGCAATACCATTTTCAGGTTAAAAAAATAGAAGACGCACATTTCTGTGCGCCTCAGCGTGTTGAAAAGTCTTTTCTCCCCGCTGAATAAGGTTTTGACAACGTTAAAACGTTGCCAAAACCTTATGGATTTAAAACGAATGGTCACAGGCCACGCTGAGACACCCTTCCTGGGTTTCTGAAGGTGAATTGGCCGCAGAAAAAAGGCCACCGCTGCGCAGGACAGCGGTGGCGAGGGACGTGCGATCAGATTTTGGAACAGCACATTGTACTCTTTGATCTTTACAGCCACATGAGAATCATGTACATTGATGATCTCCGCCATTTCGGCAGCCAGCTCCGGAAGAAGGCGAGATCCCTATTTGCCGGCAATGAGACCCAGACGGTACTCCTTTCAAACTTTACGGATGATCAATGGTTGGCGGGTACCTGCATCTGAGGCTGAGCGGGCTGCATTGCCTTGACAGGCTGTGCGCTCTTGGCGGGCTTCGCCTGCTGCTTCTGAGCGGCGGCTACGTGCTCCTGATACTTTTTGACCAGCTGGTCGGGATGCTCCTTGGCCATCTTGGCGTACTGTCTGGGGGCATCGGGGGACTCGTTCAGCAGGTTTTCCATGCCGTGGCCGTAGCGGATGGGACGCTCCAGCGTTTCACGGCTGACGGTGACGAACTTGCTCATTTTCTGGAAAGACTTTTCATCGCCCAGAAGCTCGTTGACCAGCGTATCTGCGATCAGCTTGCAGTCGGCGGCACGATGCAGCTTATCCAGCTCGGCAGTGTGAGCATCCCGCTGCTCTTCGGTCAGACCGGTGCAGGCATCCAGGTCCAAAGGAGCGGCTTTCTTGGTGTGCTTGACCTGCTTGTGGAGTTCGGCCTTTTGATTTTCGATCTTGCGCCAGACGGCGTCCTCGTATTTGCCGTTGC
>JAKSQE010000130.1 GCA_024404295.1 Oscillibacter sp. | reverse complement strand
AGCCACAAAGCGGCCATTCACTTTCAGAAACGCAGAGGGTGTCTTTCATGATGGGTTCAACAGTTCATTATTTGATTGCGTTGTCGGAGGAATGCAATACCGTAGTCTCTTTTGAAAAAAATACACAAGGGCCGTCTCACCCAGTGGGGGAGACGGCTCTTGTGTCATGTCAGAGGGGTTTGCTTATTTGGTGTTCGCGTCAGGTTGCAATTACTTTGCACCCGGTACGTTGAGCTGAGGCTGGTTCTGTTCCAGCACTTTGGTGGCGGAGGCAACAGGTTCCTTGCTCTCCGGGGCGGCTTGCTTTTGTGCCATGAAGTTCATGTACTTGCTGCCCATAGCCGACATGGAGACCTCTTCTCCGGCCATAGCCTTTTCTGCGGTCTGCTTCATTTCAGGTGTCTCCAGGAATGCGTTGAAGGAGGGAGAGTTCTTGATGTCGTCCGGTGTCAGATTCTTGGTAGATAGCAGAGATCTTCCGTTGGCGGAGCGCTGCGCATTCAAAATGCCTGCGGCCAGCTTGTTGGAAAACTCCTCTTTGGTGCAGGGCTTGGGTGCTGCTTGCGCTTCTTCTCTTGCTTCCTCTTCCCTAAGCAGGGCGCCTACCTTTGCAGGCAGAGTCTTGGCAGCGGCGCTGACTGCAGAATGTCTGGCCATCTGGGTTTCATAGCGGTCAAATTCCGCTTTGAACCAGTTTTTGTTCATTCCATGGAGAATGCGCTTGAAGAAATTGGGGCGTGCGGGGGCAGGCTCCTGGGCGACGGGAGTGACCCTCACGCCGTTTCTGGTTTTGGAAACAGAGGACAGCTCAGGCGTACCATTTTCGCTTGTGACGGTGTAGAGGGTGCCGTTGCGTAGATGCTCCAGCGTATAATCCGCCAAGTTTCTGGTGCCTTCACTGGAAAATTTTGCTTTGGGAGCGGCCTCACGGATCGAGCGCATACTTGCGGGATTGCCGGAATAGCAGAAAAGTCTATCATAGGCAGCAGGATTATCCACATCGAAGGCGGCACCCATGGATGCAAGCTCTTCCTTCATCTCCTTATTCAGCGCGATCCAGTCGGTTTTACCCAGGGTATCGTGAGAATACATATTGGTGTGCAGGTGTTTCCAACAATAAATGTCATAATTATATTCAATAGCGATTTCGCGGGCTTCGGGATTTTTGGACAACTCTGTAACCGTGTTTGCTATGGCTTGGTTGGAAATCTCCATGTTGCGGATCACATCCGTTGCATTTTCGACTTGGGACACCGGGCCGGCCTCATAGAATGTCTGTTTTCTCAGAGCTTTATCAGACAGAGGTACATCCAACAACTCAGGATGTTTGTCATAAAAGACTTGAAGATTATCGATGTTAATGTCCTGCACTTTTCCATAAGAAGGAATGGTCGGGAGGGCGCTGCCATCCTTGCCGACGAGGACATAGCTGCTTGCATTGTCCTCGGAGTGCACGATGGAGCCGCCTACGCTGTTGATAAACAGCTTACCGTTTTTGGCGTGTTCGTAAATGTTCAGCAGGGCATCATCGGATAGTCTGCTATCCATCTCATACTCGCCGTTAGGCAGTTGATCTACATAAAAGCCCTCCTGCGCCTCCGCACGTTCATCGGCTTCTGCGTAGGGGTGCGTCGGTTTCAACTGAAAGGCGCAGGACACTTTGGCGGTATAATCTATATCTTCCAGCACGGTACCTGTGGAGATGGCGGCTCCGGTTTTCTCATCTTGGAAATCAACCAGCTTTACACGGCCAATATCACGGGGGTTGGAGGGATGGATCTTGTACGTTTCTTTTAAGACGGTCTGGAAGTTAAAAAACCATTTCAGTTGTTCCTGTGTTAGCTTCGGCATATTATTTCCTCCTCGTATCATAAGGTCCAGAGCATGTTTTTGGTGTCCTCTGGTCACACCATGTGAATCAACAGGCTTCTTACGGATGCCTGCGATAGAGTGCTGTTTGCTTTCGTGTTTATGATACAAGATGAAAGGGTGCAAAAGGGATGCAGATTCCACGTTGCAACTTTTTCAAAAGAGAGATACAATAGAGATAGTAAAACAGGCTGACGCCCCAGAGCCGCAGTGAGGAGGGACCCGCGTGAAAACACTGATCGAATTTTATGAAGAACGGGCCATTGAAAATGTACTGGCACCGGATCTGTTCCGGCCGGAGCGGGTAGTGTACCTCTGCCCTGCGGAGATCGCCCGGGACAAAAACCGTCAGCAGAAGATCAAGACCTTTTTTCGCCGCCGAGGCTGGAACCCGGAAGTGGAATTTCTGGAGAGCAGCTTCTATTCTGCAGAGAAGATCTTGCAGCAGTTGCTATCCATTGCGGACCGCTGCCATGAGTGCGCTCTGGACATCACGGGCGGCACGGATGCCGCTTTGTTTGCCGGTGGTATGTTTGCCTCGCAGCGCAAAATTCCCTCCTTCACCTATTCCAGAAAGCAGAACCGCTTCTTCAATATCAGCGGAGCATCCTTCGTGGAAAAAGTCGAGTGTTCACTGGCCTATCGGGTGGAGGATTTCTTCCTGATGGCAGGCGGCACCATGGGGCAGGGAAGAGTAGACAATGACCGCCTGTACGACTATCTGGACGACTTTGACCGCTTCTTTGCGGTCTATCTCCACCACCGCCGAAAGTGGACGGATATTATTACCTATCTGCAGAAGGTTTCTCCCGGCAACAAGGGCGAGGAGCCGCCTCTGGAGGTAACAGGACGTTACACCGTCAAGGGCGAGCACGGCATGCCCAACTCCGCCAATGAAGCTGCTCTGCGAGAACTGGAGAAGATCGGCTTCCTGCGTGATCTGAAGATCATCGCCGGTGAGAGCGTACACTTCACTTTCCGGGATGCCACGATTCGGGCTTGGCTGCGAGATATTGGCAGCGTGCTGGAACTCTACACCTATAAGACCTGTTTGGACACCGGCGTGTTTAGCAGTGTGGTCAGTAGTGCTGTGGTGCATTGGGATGAAGTGCGAGGCCACGCCGGTGTCTCCAATGAGATCGATGTGGTGGCAGTGCGTGGTGTGGTCCCTCTGTTCCTGAGCTGCAAGACCTGCGACGTTCGCACCGAGGCCATCAATGAGTTGGCCATCCTGCGAGATCGCTTCGGTGGAAAGACCGCCCGTGCCGCCATTGTGACGGCGGAGCCCTGCAATGCCGCTGCCCGCCACCGTGCGGCACAGATGGGCATTGCCGTGATCGACCTGGAGGAGTTGGACAAGGCGCACTTGATGCAGCGCATCAAAACCATTATGAAAGCGGAAAAATAACGGCTGTTTCGGCAGGATCCTGCAAAATGATAGAGACAGATCTCCTATCCGGTTGCAGATTCAAATCGAATCGTCCCTCTTAAAATTCAATTTTGTAAAAACGAGATTTGGTTTGCGTTCAAAACTGATGCAGATCAATGACTTATATGACTTTACTTCTTCAGGCGCTTATCTAATTTCTGAGAAAAACGGGTGCCAACACTTTGGAACATCTGCACCAAAACTACCAAAAGTGCCACAGCCAGGAGCATCACCAGATACTGATAGCGGTAGTAGCCGTAGTTGATGGCGATTTTGCCCAGTCCGCCGCCGATGATGCCGTAGATATCGCCATCGGG
>JAKSQE010000013.1 GCA_024404295.1 Oscillibacter sp. | reverse complement strand
TATTACTTCAGCAAGTCGTCATAGATCAGATGAATCTCCTGATCTCTTCCGCAAGATTCTCTTGTGTTTCTACGATGGCATCGGCATGAATATCTGTCGGAACAGGCAAAACATCACAATTGAACCAAATAGTATGCCATCCACAGGCTGCTGCGGAATACATATCATTTTTTAGAGAATCCCCCACGTAGAGAAGCTCGTCGGGCCGTTTGCCACTGCGCTGTTCTGCGAGTCGGAATATGGCTGCATCGGGCTTATCGATGCCAATGTCGCCGGAGATAATCATCATGTCGCGCGCAATGAAGCGTTCTAAGCCGAGCCGACTGATTTTATTCCATTGTTTCTCGGACGGGCCATTCGATATGATGCCAAGGCCATCTGCGTTTTGAGAACAATATTGCAACATTTCCTCAATTACCGAACTGAGGGTGATACGGTCCTGATTTTGGCGGTATAATCTCTGGAAGTCCAGTGCTTCCTTTGGTGTTATGCTGATGCCGACATCTGCAAATCCTTTGCACCAACGATAGATATACATCTCGTCCATGCTGATTTCACCGCGCTGGGATGGTAGAAAAACCTCGTTTCCACGGGAAGTGCAGGCGCGATAGGCTTTCCGCGGGTCTGCCACTGTATCATGGAAGAATTCCTGAGCAGTAGCGATGAAAGGAAGGCCACGATCGTATAGTGTATCATCTATATCGAAAAAAACAGTCATAATCTTGTCCACCTCAAAAAACAGGATCTCATTGTGTGCGGTCGTTCATCATATTTTTTCCCAGCCCATATGCTGCCGAGAGATAAGCTCCGAATGTTTCATCATGATGGGCCTTTTTTGCATCCGGATCAAACATCGTCCACTTGTATTTCCCGTAATCGTTAACCTGAAGCGTGTCTCCGCAGCAGAGTATTTCTGTTGGACCGACAAAGGTATTCAAGGTTCCTTTATAGTTCTCCAGCAGAGTCGCATAGCCGATCGCATCATACAGTTGCTCATCACAGTTGCTGGTCATGATCAGAATAACCGGTATCATGTGCTGGTTGCAGTTGGGGGTTTCCTTGTTATATGTTAAGGACTGAAATACCAGCCTTTCGTAAAGCGCTCTGAAGCTTGCGGTCAAATTTCCAAGATAGTTCGGTGAACCGATGATTAAGCCGTCGGCATTTCTTATTTTTTCCAAGACATCGTAGAGACTATCATGGCAGACACATTTTCCGTATGATCCCGCTTGCTTGCAACCGAAGCAGGAAATGCAACCTGTGTATTTTTCCAGTTTGAAAAGATCGATGTATTCAATTTCGGCGCCAGATTCTTCTGCACCCTTTGCGGCAGCTTTTATCAGTTGATCCGTATTCCATCCGGTACGCGGACCGGCATTGACCGCTACGATTTTCTTCATAACAATACCTCATTCAAACAGGCTTATCCGTTTTTTGAGCGGAAGGGAATTAATAATTTTGCGCTCCGTATTTTGTATCAATTTTAGCACGGATCACATAAGAAATAAACAACCTATCTGCTGCAATATTGTAGCAGATAGGTTGTTTCGGCAGTTCAATTTACCTATAGGCGGTTAGTCTTAATGAAATTGGATGAAAGACGATGCCGTTTTAGATCAAGATATCAGTAATCTCACGCCGGATATTGCAGGGAGAGCAAGGTCATCTCCACCGGAAAGTGCACATGCCGTACACCCAGATGAAGAGGATCGCCGCAGGCACCACAAAGCGGAAAAGGATCTTCATCCCACTGTGAATTTTGAGTCCTTTTCCTGCATTGGCCTCCTCCATGAAGTTGTCCCATCCCCAACCGAAGTTGTTGCAGCAAAACAGCGCAAAGACCAAAGACCCCAGAGGCAGAATATTGTTGGACACAATGAAATCCCAAAAATCCAGCCATGTAGTACCCTCCGCAAAGGGTTGGAAGGATAAAACACTGGAACCCAATGCGGTGGTCAACGCCAGACAGAAAACAACGACCCCGCATACAAGACAGCCTTTGGGACGGTTCCAACCGGTCATCTCACGCAGCATGGCCAGAATGTTTTCACAAACAGCTAACACTGTGGACATGGCGGCGAACACCATGAACATAAAGAACAAAGTGCCCCACCAGCGACCGCCTTCCATGTGGTTGAACACAGTGGCCATCGTGTCAAATAACAGGCTGGGGCCTGCGTTCACTTCCAGTCCGTAAGTGTAGCAGGCAGGGAACATGATAAAACCGGAGATAAGGGCGACGAAGGTGTCCAGAGCAATGATATTCACAGACTCGCCCATCAGAGAGCGTTCTTTGCCAATGTAGCTGCCGAAAATAGCCATGGAACCCATGCCCACGGACAGGGTGAAGAATGCTTGATTCATGGCACCGACAATCACGCTGCCGTCTATCTTGGAAAAATCGGGTACAAGATAGAAGGACAGGCCTTCTTTGGCGCCGGAAAGGGTAGTGCAGTGAATGGCCAGCACCAACATCAGCACCAGCAACGCAGACATCATGTATTTGGTGATGCGCTCCAGACCGCCTTGCAGGTTGAAGCACAGGATGATGAAAGCTACCACCACCGTCACGCCCAGGTAGGTGACATTCACTGTGGGATTGGTAATCATGGAAACAAAGCCAAAATCCTGATTCCGGCCGGTGAGAAATTTTACGAAATAGTAAATGATCCAGCCGGTGACTACCGTGTAGAAGGCCATCAATGCGATATTTCCCAGAAGCGCCACATACCCGTGCAGATGCCATTTTTGACCCGATTTTTCAATTTCTTGGTACATGTATAGGGGACTCTTTTGCGCTTTGCGACCGACAGCAAACTCCATGACCATGACGGGCAGACCTAAGAGCAGCAGGAAGATGACGTACAACAGCACGAATCCACCGCCGCCGAACTGACCTGCCATCCAGGGGAATTTCCACACGTTGCCGCAGCCGATTGCACAGCCCGCAGACAACAGAATAAATCCCAGTCTGCTGCCAAGTTTCTCTCTTGCTTGCATTGTTTACTCCTCTTTCTTTACCCGTTGTAAGAGATACGTTCTTTCTGTATATCTTATCTTTTTTTCGATTTCCCAAACTCTAACGATCGATTCATCCCGATACCGTATAAAATACAAATTTCATGCGCATGGGGGGAGGGAAGATCTAACCCATATGTTTCAAAGAAAACTCAGTTTTGGTAATCGCCATACAGATCAAAAAGAACCCTGGGACATTTTGATCTGCGCAATTGATCTTAAAGATTCCGTTTGTGGGGATTTTCCCGAGGGGACTATCCTTATATTTCGGGTTGATAAGACCGCTTCCGGCAGTTTCAATCGTTCCAACGTCTTCTCCGTTGCAGAATACATGGAAGCATGCAACAAGTCCGCGAGAATGAAAACGGAAACTGTACCCCTGTTCGGTAAGGACGTTCCAAACGTCTACATGGTCGACCTGAAAGGTTGAGTCCAGCGTTCCTCCGAAGTGATCAAATTCCAAGGTCGTCGTCTTAGTGTGTCCGATCATCTTTCGCGTTTCTTCCTTGGCCCTATGATCGCAAAACCGGAAGGGGGTATCTCTAAAAAGCGTTATTTTTTCGCATACGGCCTCATATACAGGTTCACCGGCAGAATTCTTCATGACAAAGCTTTGATTACCTTTACCGGTGAAATGAAAAACATAATCAGAGAATTGCATAATTTCGATCTCCTATTTCAATATACAATATGCTTTCCAAAACGATTGTTTATCTCGGATCAATATGCCCTTGAATGCGCTGCATGATCATCTCCAACGCCACCAGATTGTGACCGCCATCCAACACGACGATGTCTGCAAATTTGCGGCTGGGCTCTACATACTGTTCATGCATGGGCTTTACCGTGGTGAGGTATTGTGTTACCACAGACTGCAGGGTGCGCCCGCGCTCCTCGACATCTCGCAGGGCACGGCGGAGGATGCGTACATCCGCGTCTGTTTCCACAAAGATTTTGATATCAAAGAGAGAACGCAGAGCTTCGTCCTGGAAAATCAGGATCCCCTCCACGATGATGACCTTCGTGGGCAATATTTCCCGCGTTTCGTCTGTGCGGTTATGATCCACATAGGAATAAACGGGACATTCGATGGAATGGCCGGATTTCAACTGTTTGAGATGCTGGATCAAAAGATCGGTATCAAATGCGTTGGGATGGTCATAGTTGACCTGAGCCCGTTCTTCATAGGTTTTTCCTACTTGACGCTTATAATAGTTGTCGTGGCTGATCACCGTCACTTCGTCACCAAAATGATCCTTTAGATGGCGAGTTAAAGTTGTTTTTCCGGAACCGGTACCTCCGGCAATGCCAATCAGAATAATACTCATGCAAACCTCCAGGCCTCTACGCCTATTTGTTTTTCTTATTATAAATTTTTCACGACATAAAAGCAAGGCGAAGAAGGAAAATCTGCCAAAATCGACAAATGCTCTTGACGGATGGGTGAAAAAACAGTATTATGTAAAGTGCAATTTTAGAAAAACCCTGGAGGTCATCTTATGGCGATGAAATACTGTCCCGATTGTGGGGAAAAGTATTCTGATACATATAAATACTGCCCCTTTTGTGAGGAAGAGGAGATCCTGCGTGAGGAAAAGACCGGTCGTCACATGGGCCGTAGAACAAAGCCCAGTGTGAGCCCGATTACGCTGATTTTGATTTTCCTCATTGCGGTCATGGCGGTTTTGCTGATCCATCTGCTGAAAGATATGCGGATGCCCGGAAACACTCCGACAGAACCTGTTACGCAAGAGGAGCCTGCAGCCCCCACAGAAGTGCCGGGCGACGTCGAGGAACCTGTAATTACAGAAGAACCGGTTGAAGACCCCGAAGATCCGTCTGGCGAGGTTACACCGGATAACCAGTCTCCCGCAAACAGCGACGCGAAGCTAAATCGGGAGGACATGACACTTTCCGGTGGAGAGACGTTCCGGTTAGTCTTGAGTGGTGTAACAACGGGAGTTACCTGGACTTCCAGTAATGAAGCGGTCGCAACAGTCTCCGACAACGGAACCGTGACACCGATGAAGAACGGCATGTGCGAGATCAGTGCAACATGGGACGGGCAGTCCCGCGCCTGCATTGTCCGCGTGGTGAATGCAGGTTCCGCTACCAGTGCACCGGTGGAACCCGGTACGACAACAACGCCTTCTGTGCCCAATACAACGACGACCACAGGTTTAAAGGCCGGTGCAGCAAAGGTCATTCATGCGGAGTCCGGTGTGTATATTCGCTCCGGTGCCGGCACCAGCTATCAGCCTTTGGCAACTGTCAAGAATGGCGCAGACGTCAAAGTGGTGAAAAGTGCTGGGGACGACTGGTATGAGATCACCTTTATTGCCTCCGGCGGTAAAACGACTACCGGCTATATGAAAGGTGAATACCTTCAGAACAAATAAGCCTCAAATATCCCTGTATGCTATGCATACGGGGATATTTTGTTGCCAATTCTGGAAAAGCATGCTATGATAAGTGCCGGAAAAGAAAGAGGAGATGGATGACGGATGACGACTGCAGACTTTCAAAAAAAATCCTCATTACAGATATTCTTGTCTTATTTTAGACCGCATCGGCGGCTGTTTGCGGCAGATATGATCTGCGCATTGGGCATTGCCGCGATTGATCTGGCATTCCCGTATGTATCACGCTGGTGCATGTATGAACTGCTGCCGCAAAGTGCTTACCGGGCCTTTTTCGCGGTGATGGCGGTGGTCTTCGCAGCCTATGCGGTGAGAGCGGTGCTGACATATATCATCGCCTACTGGGGACACACCTTTGGCATTCTGGTGGAGGCGGACATTCGCCGCGACCTGTTCGGTCACATGCAGGAACTGAGCTTTGATTATTACGACCGCAATCGAACGGGTCAACTGATGAGCCGTCTGACTTCGGATTTGTTTGACATTACGGAACTGGCACATCACGGCCCGGAAGATATTTTTATCTCCGGCGTCACCATTGTCGGCTCTTTGATTGTCATGTTTACCATTCAATGGCGTTTGGCTCTGGTGATTGCCTGCATCCTGCCCATCTTTTTTGCAGTTGTGTGGGCGTGCAGAAAGTCGATGAGCGAGGCTTCCGTACGGGTCAAGCAGAAGACCGCCGTAATCAATGCAGATATTGAATCCGGATTGTCCGGTATCCGGACGGCCAAGGCATTTGCCAACGAGGATGCGGAATTGAAAAAATTCAACGCATCCAATAACACTTATAAAACCTCAAAGAGAGAATTCCACAAGGCGATGGGCCGATTTAATGCGGTGATGGAGTTTTTCCTTTGCATTCTCTCCGCTGCTGTAATTGCTGTTGGCGGTTATTTGGTCATGCGGGAGAAGATGAACACCGTAGATCTGATCACATTCAGCCTTTATATCACTACGTTTGTAAACCCGGTTCGTAAACTTTCAAACTTTGCGGAGATGCTGGCCAATGGTACGGCCGGCCTGAGCCGGTGCATTGAGGTGATGCGGCAGGAACCTGCGATGAAAGATGCGCCCGATGCCAAGAAACTGGAGAAGGTCACAGGTAAGATCGACGTGGATCATGTGAGCTTCGCGTATAACACCGATCTGGCCGTCTTGCATGATGTGGATCTCCATATCCGGCCGGGTGAGACCATAGCAGTGGTAGGTCCCTCCGGTGGCGGCAAATCTACATTGTGCCAGTTGATCCCCAGATTCTATGACGTGACCGATGGTGCCATCTGTCTGGATGGACAGGATGTGCGCACAGTTACCCAGCAGTCTCTGCGTCAGAATGTGGGCGTAGTGCAGCAGGAAGTGTTTTTGTTTGCTGCCAGCGTTTTGGAGAATATACGATACGGAAAGCCCGGCGCCACGGAGGACGAAGTGGCTCGAGCTGCCAAGCTGGCAGAGATCTACGACGATATCGTTGCCATGCCGGACGGCTTCAATACCTATGTGGGTGAGCGGGGAACGCTGCTCTCCGGAGGACAAAAACAGCGAATTTCGATTGCCCGCATTTTTCTGAAGAATCCGCCGGTTTTGATTCTGGACGAGGCAACTTCCGCTCTGGACAGCGTGACGGAAGCAAAACTGCAAAAAACCTTTGAAAAACTATCTCAGGGCAGGACTACATTGATCATTGCGCACCGCCTTTCCACAGTCCGCAATGCAGATCGCATCGCTGTGGTGGAAGATGGCCGCATTGTGGAATTGGGCAGCCATGATGAGTTAATGGCGAAGAATGGCGCATACGCTGCTCTGGTGCAGACGCAGGAGCTTCGCCATGGATAAAACGGGACTGTTGGATCGCATCGGAGCTTTAGGCGATGATCGTATCTTGTTGGCACACGTACTGGATCGGGCACAGCAGGCACAGAGCAGAAATATTCCTGTTGCAACGGACTTTTTAAGCCCGCAGCAACAGGTGCAAACGAAAGATCTGCTTCGCCTTGCAGGGATACCGGAAACAGCATATCTGTTTTGGGGCGGCTATGAAGGTGCCGAACGTACCATGGCTTTTTTCCTGCCAGACTGGTTGGAAGCGGAGTCGGCTACAGAAGAATGCCCACTGAAAGTGCTGCGCGCTTCGTTTCGCGAGGAAGAAAAACTGACCCATCGGGACTTTTTGGGAAGTCTAATGGGTATGGGCATTGTGCGAGAAAAGCTGGGAGACATTCTGGTGAGTGCAGACAGCGCGGATCTGGTGGTTTCTGACAGTGTGGCTGACTTTCTGCTGCAGAGCTGGAACGGTGCCGGCCGGGCAAAACTGTCGGTGTCTGCGATTGAACCGAACCACATTCACATTCCTGTGGCAGCGGTGCAGGAGATCCGGGACACGGTATCTTCTTTGCGCCTGGATGCGGTCTGTTCTACCGGGTTTCGCATGGCTCGTGGAAAGGCTGCGGATTTGATCGCTTCCGGACGTGTGCAGGTAAACTGGCGGGAATGTACGAAATCGGATAAGTTGCTGGCGGCGGGAGATACGGTGTCAGCTCGCGGTTTTGGAAAATTTGAACTTACCGAAGTGGGCGGTCTGACGAAAAAGGGACGCACTGCTATTACGGTGAAACGCTATGTGTAAGGAGTAAGGAGAAAATGGATCAGAAGGGAATTGATCGCATCAATGAACTGGCCCGTAAAGCGAAGACTGAGGGCCTGACAGAGGCAGAACAGCAGGAGCGCGCTGCGCTGCGCCGGGAGTATATTGACTCAGTGCTGGGCAGTTTAAAGACGCAGTTGGACAATACCTATATTGTGGATGAAAAAGGAAACAAAAAGAAAATTGAGCCGAAAAGTGGAAAGTAAACTGTGACTTGGAGACAGACGATTATTTTTTAGCCGCTTTCGAGATCTCAGATCGTTTTGAAAATTTTAGACGACAAAAGTGGGCCTTTCTTTGTTGAAAGGCCCACTTTTTGTATTAGATAGATTACTCCTCGGTAGAGGATTTTTCCTCCTCCGAAACTTCCGTATATTCTACATCGACCACATTTGCGGCAGATGTATCGCTCAACAAAACTTGATTCATCTTGTGAACCTGCATGGACACCCACAAATCGCTCAAACCGTCTGCCAGCAGGAAGACTCCGATTACGCGAACGGCCAACATCGCTGTTTCAAAAGCGGTGGTGATGAGAACGATGCCCAGCACCAACGTCACAAGAGCTACCAGTAATGCACCGCTCCAATGAGGAGTCTTGTTTTTCTTCAGCAGGAGAGCACACCGCAGATCCTGTAAAGCGTGGACGACGATCAGCGCCCCAACGATCCAGGGAACGACCGAGAAAATCAGCTTTGGCTGGAACATGACCCAAATGCCAACACAGCTCAATACGATACCGGCCACCAGTCTTGCGGCGGAATAGAGGGAGCCATCGCGTAACCGGAGGAACAGGATCAGGTCGATCAGGCCGCACAATAGTAAGACACCACCCAGAACATAGCACAATAAGTCTGCTGCCACACCAGGATAGATCACCAACACAGCGCCTACGATCACATAGAGAAGCGCATTTAAGACGGAATTTGTTTTCATTCGCTTTAGCATAGGAAAAACCTCTCTTTCTGTGTTTTCCGAGTAAATACAGTATATACCTTTTTTGCTATTTTGAAATCATTATTTTTGCCCACACAAAGGATCAACAGTCTTGCAGTAAACGCTGCATATCCTCCGGAATGGGGGCTGTAAAATGCAGCGTTTCTCCGGTGACGGGATGAACAAATGTCAGTGCGTAGGAATGAAGCGCGGGACGTCCGATCAAATCGAGATCTTCTGTCCCATAGAGCCAGTCTCCTGCCAGAGGATGCCCTAAATACGCCATGTGGACCCGAAGCTGGTGGGTCCGACCGGTTTGCGGCAGGAGCTTTAGAAAGGTTAGATCCCCATGCTGGGATAACACTTCATAATGGGACATGGCTTCTTGTCCGTCTGGCCGTACCATGCGGGCAACGGTGGAAGATTCATCTCGGCCGATCGGAGCATTAACAATGCCTTGCGTGGGTTCCGGGCGGCCGATACAAAGCGCACGGTATTCTCGAATAAAATGATCTGTGTGCAGCATACGGCGTAGACGGTCGTGAATATATCCGCTTTTCGCCACCACCATCAATCCGGTGGTGCCTTTGTCCAGTCGGTTTACTACGTGAAAAATAAATTCCGGCCCGCGTTGAAAGGCAAGAGCACCGGCCACAGTGGGTGTATCGGGAATGAAATTGGACGTATGAGCGGTCATACCGGCGGGCTTATTGACCACCAGAAGGTGGCCGTCTTCGTAGACGATGGGCAAAGGCCAGTCACCGGGAGTTGGTAAAATTTTGGGTGGGCGATGATCGCCGGATTCCACACAAAGGATATCGCCGCTGTGAAGGACATCTACTGTACGGGCATGAGCACCGTTGACGGTAATGCCATTTTCTGTCCGCACCAGGCGAGAGATCGCATGGGAAGAGAAGTGCAGGACTGCCTTGAGAATGTGACGGACTGTTGCACCGTCTTCTTCGGATGTTACGGTGTGAAAAATATGTTCCAAGGATGCACCACCTTCCAGAAATGTTTGAGATTAGCGTACCACAAAAAGCGGAATTTGCATAGCAAAAGCCATGAAGTTGTGATAAAATCATTTTGAATATGACAAACGAAAAAAGGAGCGCAGAACCATGCTGTTATCCGCGGAACACCTATCCATCAATTTCGGCAGCCGACAGCTGTTGGAAGATGTGAATTTTTACCTAAATGAGGGAGATAAAACTGGCGTCATCGGTATCAACGGTACCGGCAAGTCCACCTTTTTGAAAGTGCTGGCCGGAAGACTGGAGCCGGATGGCGGAAAAATATCCAGAAACCCCAATGTGCAGGTCAGCTTGTTGTCGCAGAATCCGGAGATGGACGACGACGCCACCGTTTTGGAACAGGTCTTTCTGCACTTTCCCAAGGAGTTTCGGGAACTGAATGAATACGAGGCGAAGACCATGCTCAATAAGCTGGGACTTCCGGATTTTGAGCAGAAAGTCGGCACTTTGTCCGGCGGGCAACGAAAACGTGTGGCTTTAGCGGCCGCCCTGATCCATCCTGCTGATGTGCTGATCCTGGACGAGCCTACCAACCATCTGGATGCGGAGATGACATCATGGCTGGAGGATTGGCTGCGCAAGTTCCGAGGTGGATTGGTAATGGTGACGCATGACCGCTACTTCCTGGAACGTGTCGTGAACCACATTACAGAACTTTCCCGGGGAAAGTTGTATCATTATGAAGCGAATTATTCCAAGTATCTGGAGCTGAAAGAACAGCGGGCCGAGATGGCGGAAGCCAGTGAACGGAAACGCCAGTCTATTTTGCGGGTGGAGCGAGAATGGATCATGCGAGGCTGCAGGGCACGTACGACCAAGTCGAAAGAACGCATTGAACGGTATGAAAACCTGCTGAATCAGGATGCTCCTGAATATGATGATACCGTGCAGATGGCGGCGGCATCCAGCCGTCTGGGTAAGAAATTGATCGAGTTGGATCATGTGTCTAAATCCTATGGTGATAAAACCATTATCCGTGATTTTACCTATCATCTGGTCCGAAATGACCGAATCGGTATTGTGGGCCATAACGGTGCGGGAAAATCTACGTTACTGCACATGCTGGCAGGGGACCTGCTGCCGGACAGCGGCAGCGTGGACGTGGGCGTTACGGTGAAGATCGGCCACTTTTCACAAGAGGGCAGAGAACTGGATCTGAATCAGCGGGTGTATGACTTTATTCACGATATCGGTGATGAAGTCCGCACTGACGAGGGAACTTTTACAGCAAAGGCAATGATGGAACGGTTTTTGTTCCCAAGTGACTTGCAAAGTGTTCCCATTGGGCGGCTTTCCGGCGGTGAACGTCGCAGATTATATTTGCTGTCTGTGCTGATGTCGGCACCCAATGTGCTGCTGTTGGACGAACCCACCAACGATTTGGATGTGATGACTTTATCTATTTTGGAGGACTACTTGGAAACTTTCCCGGGTCCGATTCTGGTGGTGTCCCATGACCGTTTCTTGCTGGATAAATTGGCTGATCAGATTTTTGAGGTGCGGGACGGTGAAGTGCTGCGCTATACCGGTAACTGGACGGACTGGCAGACCAAGCGAAAAGAGGAAGAAACACCCGCCAAAGCGGAAAAGCAACCGAAAGGAGAGCGACCTCGGGGCGAGAGGAAGCTGAAGTTTTCCTTTAAGGAACAGCGTGAGTTTGAAACCATCGACGCAGATCTGGCGGAACTGGAAGAAAAACTGGCCGAATGCGTAACCCAGCAGGGAGCCTGTGGAAGCGACTACGTGAAACTGCAGGAATTGCAGACCAAACAGGAGGAACTGGAAAAAGCGTTGGAAGAAAAAACAGAACGCTGGATTTACCTCAACGAACTGAAAGAGCAGATCGACGCGCAGAACAAGTGAGGAGAAAAACCGACTGTTTCGGAATATTTTTCTGCAAAAAATGAGAAAGAAACTGAGATAAATTCGGAATTTAAAACTATTCAACAAAAACCGGAAGACAATTCTGGATTGCTCTTTGGGAAGAGGAACGATATAATTAAGTGCGGTAGAAAGAGGGAGGATCTGTCCATGCACAATCGCTATGAAAAAATATTTCCATTGACAATCGCTTTTTCTGTGCTGTTGATGGTGATAGGCATCGTGCTGGATGAGCCTGCCAATATTTTGCCGGGCCTGCGGGAAATCGTGACCATGCAGGATCTGCTGATTACAGACTACATCTATATTGCAGGCCCCGGTGCCGCATTGATCAATGCCGGACTGGTGACGATCATCTCGATTCTAATCATCAAATTGGCAAAAGATCCCTTCAATGGATTTACCATTGTGGAGATGGGTTTGATGGCGGGTTTTTCTCTGTTCGGAAAAAATGTACTGAATATCTGGCCGATTCTTTTTGGAACGTGGCTCTATGCGCGGTATCAAAAGGAGCCCTTTGCGAAGTTTGCATCCATTGCATTATTGGCAACATCTTTGGCACCGTTGGTCAGCTATATGGCATTCGGGAGTACCCATGCAAGTCTGTGGCTGGGAGCTTTGTTCGGAATTGTAATCGGCTTCATTTTGCCACCGTTGTCAGCATATACCTACGGAGTCCAAAACGGTATGAATCTATATAATATGGGTTTTGCCTGCGGCTTGTTTGCCATGATGGTCGTTCCAATTTTGACCGCCATCGGCGATAAGCCGGATTCGGTGCTATATTGGGCGGAAGGATATAATACCAGTTTTGCTATTGCGCTGGGTTTGCTGTGTGCTGTGTTTATCATCGGCGGTTTCTTTGGAACAGGTTTGCCGATCTGGGCGGTCTGGGCTGGATATCGCCGTTTGCTGACCACAACGGGGCGTGCCCCCAGTGACTATCTTCGTATGTTTGGCGCCGGACCGGTGCTGGTCAATATCGGTGTCAATGGTTTACTGGGCATTGGTTATATCCTGCTGGTGGGCGGCGATCTGAACGGCCCAACCATTGGCGGCATTTTTACCATTATGGGCTTCTCGGCCTTCGGTAAGCACCTGTTCAATATTTTCCCGGTGATGATTGGCGTAGGTTTAGGTGCTTATGGAATGCATTCCACGCCGAATTATCCCTCTTTGCAATTGGCGGGACTATTTGGAACAACACTGGCCCCCATCGCAGGCCATTTTGGATGGCCTTATGGTATTTTGGCTGGATTTATTCATTCGGCCCTGGTGCTCCAGACTGGCGGACCGGTAGCGGGATTAAACCTTTATAACAACGGCTTCTCCGGCGGCTTGATCGCGATTGTTCTATATCCCACCATAACGGCTATCGCAAAGCATCGTCGGCCGGTACTGCGGGACGAAGATTATTACGATCTGTTTGAAGAGGATCAGCCAATTGACATATCCTCTTGGCGCAGCCATCAAAATGCATTAGACAAGGATGATGTTCACAAACATGTTACGGAACGCCATTCATTGTATGGGGATCTTCCGGATGATGAGCCGGAAGAATCAGAGGCGCCTGCAAAAGCAAAGGAAGAAGATTAAGCTCAAAACGAGCATAAAGAGAAATGAGGCTTCATATGATTCCTACCCGCATTGCGATTTTGACTGACTCTTGTGCAGATGTACCCAGAGAGATAGCAAGAGCAAAAAACATCTTCATGGTTCCTCTGCGCATTTTATGCGAAGACGGAGAGCATGAGGATGGCGTGGATTTTGGCGGAGCGGAAGTCTGCCAAAAGTTGCGCAGTGGAGAACTTCCTAAAACGTCTCTCCCTTCTCCGGAAGCCTTTGAGACCGTGATGAAAGAAATCATCGCTGGGGGATTTGATGGCGTTATTGCAATTATGATGTCCAGCGGTATTTCCGGCACCTATAATCTGGCGCGCCTGATGGCGGAAGATTATAAGGACAGGGTTCAAATCAAAGTTTATGATTCGCTGAGCACTTCTCTGGGTGAGGGAATGGTGGCACTGCAGATCGCAGAGGAGATTGCGACCGGCGTGGCCTGGCAGGAATTGACGGAGCGGCGTGTACCAAAGCTGATCCAAGACACTTATGCACTTTTGGCGGTGGATACGCTGGAGTATTTACAAAAGGGCGGCCGAATTGGTAAGATCACGGCTCTGGCGGGTACATTGTTAAACATCAAGCCCATCCTTGGCTTTGCGGAAGACGGTCAGTTGTTCTCTGTGGCAAAAGCGCGCGGACAGCGGCAGGCAATGCAGCAGATGGTGAATCTGATCGTGGCTCGCTGCGGAACGCATCGGCGTTATAATTTGGCTGTTGCGAATCGCGATGCACCGGAGGCGATGGAGACACTGCGGCTGATGTTGACAGAAGCGCTGCCGAATTACGATCAAATATGGAGCGGCGAACTCAGCGGTACAGTGACCACATACGTGGGTGACGGCATGATCGGCGCCGCAATACAGACGTTGGATTGAATTTCAAAAGCAAAAAAACGGGCGGAACGACAATCGTTCCGCCCGTACACTTTTATGTGCAAATTACTTTGCAGAGAGCTGCTTCTGCAGCCAATCCTTGCCATCCACGAAGCGGGAGACGATGTAGGAAACCACATAGTCGCCAGCTGCGTTGATCATGGTTGCAGGAGGATCGACGAGGTTGCCGATAGCCACCAGGATGGGGAAGGCCATTTCCATCTGAGTGGGGAAGAAGATGGAGCAGATGATGTACTCGCCGATGTAGCCACCACCGGGAACACCGCTCATGCCCACAGAGGACAGAACAGCCACCAGAATAATGGGGATCAGCTTGCTGACGCTCATCTCCTGACCGAACACACCCAGAACGAAAGCAATCTTCAGAACGCAGCTGAAGCAGGAACCGTCCATGTGCATGGTTGCGCCCAGAGGCAGAACCATATCGGAAACGTCCTTGGAAATACCGGTCTGAGCAGCTTCCTCCATGTTAGTGGGAATGGTTGCAACAGAAGAGCAGGTACCCAGAGACACGATTGCGGGACGGGCGATGTGGCTGAACATGGTCTTAACAGCACCCTTGCCGCCG
>JAKSQE010000129.1 GCA_024404295.1 Oscillibacter sp. | reverse complement strand
CCACCGGCTGCAGCATCGGGGCACAGTTCCTTGATCATAGCAGCCTGCTCGCTCAGAGGAGCCAGGTCGGAGGTACCGGAGACGTTGCCGCCAACAGTGCCGGAGAAGTTGTCAATGCCCAGAGCCACGCCGTACTCGGTGACAGAGGTGCCCAGGATGGGGATCTCAGCGGTGGCAGCGGTAGCAGCCTGCAGAGCGGGAGTAGCGTTGCACATGATCAGATCCACATTAGCGGAAATGAACTGGTTGACGATGGTGGAGCACATGGGGATATCGCCGGAAGCATTCTGGTTGTCAAAGACGACCTTATCGCCCAGCTCTGCGGTCAGGGCATCGATGAAGCCCTGAGTAGCGGCATCCAGTGCGGGATGCTGCACCAGCTGGCAAATACCAACGGTGTAGGTCTGCTCGGTGGGAGCGGGTTCCTCGGTCTGTGCGGGGGTCTCTGCGGGCTTGGAGCCGCATGCGACCAGGCTCAGCATGGTCAAAACGACCAGCAGGCAAGCAAGAATTCTTTTCATCTGAAGGATCTCCTTTTTCATATATTTTGAAATTTTGCTTTTCAAGAGATGGGTCCAACGCATGTTGCGCCGTGACTTAGAAACTAATATAGAACTTTAAAGGCCTAAAGTCAAGGGACATTCCTACAAAAATGAAAGAAATAACTATGAAAATTAAATGAGGTTTGGTCGAAAATAACAAAAGATTCGAAAAGAAATGTACGACGAACGGGGGAAGAAAATCAGGAGTCAACAGAGAAATGGCTTGCCGATGGAGAACCTGTTTGCTACAATACATATAAAATTTCAATAAACAGGAGGCGGCGCCCATGAATCATTTTACTCAAATTTCAGCTGCATTAGAGAAGTACAATTTGGATGCCATGCTGCTGACCTGCGAGGCGAATCGGTTTTATGCCTGCGGATTCCACTCTACCGGAACAGACGGCATTGCTTTGGTGACGAAACATCATTCCTATTATTTTACAGATTCCAGATATACAGAGGCAGCAAAACGTTATATTCTGGGTGCAAAAATTGAAGAAGTGCGAGTCGGCAGAGGGTACTCTGCACGAATTAACGAGGTGATCGAGTCGGAGTGCCTAAAGACGATCGGTTATGAAGAAGAATATATGACCGTGGCGGATCACCGACGCTATGCAGAACATCTCAAGGCGGATTTGGTTCCGGCAACAGAACTGATGTGGAATCTGCGGATGGTAAAGGATGCGGAAGAACTGGAAAATTTGATTGCCGCCCAGCGAATTGCAGAGAAGGCACTGGCGGAGATCTTGCATGAGATCCGTCCCGGTGTGACAGAAAAAGAAATAGCTGCTCGTCTGCAATATCTGATGCTGCATTTTGGCGCTGAGGATATGTCGTTTGACCCCATTGTGGTGTCAGGACCAAATGGCAGCCTGCCTCATGGGGTGCCCAGCGAAAAGGAACTGCGCAGCGGCGAATTTGTGACCATGGATTTCGGCTGTATCAAAAACGGCTATTGCTCCGATATGACTCGTACGGTGGCCATTGGCTCGGTTACGGAGGAAATGCGGAGGGTGTATGATACGGTCCTGGAAGCACAGACAACGGCCATTTCCCAGGTTAAGGCGGGAATGACCGGCAGGGAAGTCGATGCTGCTGCCCGCAACGTCATTGAGCAGGCAGGCTACGGCGCATATTTCGGACATAGCTTTGGCCACGGTGTGGGTGTGGAGATCCACGAAGCGCCTAACGCATCACCATCAAACGACAAAATCCTGCCCACGGGAGCGGTGATCTCAGCTGAGCCGGGAATCTATCTGCCGGGAAAGATGGGCGTTCGCATTGAAGATGTGATCGTCCTTACAGAGGATGGTTGTATGAATATTACGTTGGCGCCTAAGGAATTATTGATTCTATAAAAATGTCATATTGAGGACTTTTATTGACAAAAATCTTCTTTTCAAACATAATAATGTTAGAATGAAAAATAATCCAAGGAGGTTGTTTCATGGATACTGTTTACATTACCGGACACCGAAATCCGGATACGGACTCCATTGTCGCAGCAATGGCCTATGCAAATTTGAAAAATGCACTGGGTCAGCGGGAGTACCAGGCGGCACGTCTGGGCTGCATCAGCGGCGAGACCCAGATCGTGTTGGATCTTTTTGGCGCAGAACCTCCCATGCGGATCAACGACCTGCGGACACAGGTGCGGGATCTGGACTATGACACGCCTCCGGTGCTGTCTCCGGCTATTGCGCTCAGCCACGCTTGGCGCACCATGAAGGAGGAAAATCTCTCGGTTTTACCTGTGGCAAATGAAGACGGTACCCTGTTTGGCATGCTGTCTGCCCGAGATGTGGCGGATTATGATGTGGCATCCGTCTGGAACCCCCATGTGCAGGATATTCCGGTGTATAACCTGCTGTCCGTGTTGGAGGGCCGCGTACTGAACGAGAGCGGCGATACCCGAGATACCATTTCCGGTGAAATCACGATTGCGCTGCCGGTGGGGCGGGAGAGCCTGCTGTTTTCCAATGAGAACTGCGTTTTGGTCTGCGGCGACCAGCCGGATATGATCAAGCGTGCACTGAATCTGAATGTGAACTGCGTCATTGTCTGTCAGGCAGAGGTGAAGCAGGAACTGTTGGAAATGAAAACGCAGAGCTGCATTATCTCAACGCCCTACGACCCGTACCGTGCGGTTCGCCTGATCTGTAATTCGTTGCCCATCGGCAATGTATGCAAAAATGAGGGAATGGTCAGCTTCCACCTGGACGATTATTTGGATGATGTAGCGGAAACCGTTTTGGAGAGCCGCTTCCGCGCCTATCCTATTTTGGACGAAAATGAGCATGTTGTCGGTACGTTGTCCCGTTATCATCTGTTGCGCCCCCGGCGCAAACAGGTGGTTCTGGTGGATCATAATGAAATGGCTCAGTCTGTAACTGGCTTGGAGCAGGCGGAGATCTTGGAGATTATCGACCATCATCGCTTGGCTGATATTCAGACGATGAATCCAGTCTATGTCCGCAACGAGCCTGTGGGCAGCACCAATACCATTATTGCCGGTATGTATCAGGAAAAGGGCTTGATGCCCACGGCGAAAATGGCAGGATTGATGGCGGCTGCCATTGTGTCAGACACAGTTATGTTCAAGTCTCCCACTTGCACCCAACGAGATATTGATGTGGCGCAGCGCATGGCACGAATCGGCAATGTATCTTTGGAAGAGTTGGGGCAAGCAATCTTCTCCAGCGGTTGCGGCGATGACAAGTCTGTGGAGTCCATGCTGCTTACGGACTATAAGGCATTCCACATTGCAGATCACAACTTTGCCGTCAGCCAGATCACTTGTATGGATTCCGATCGTCTGTTGCAGCGGAAAGACGAGTTTATCAGCGAGATGAACAAGATCCTGAAGAAGCAAGGACTTCAGATCGTGGTGCTGATGATCACCGATGTGCTGCTGGATGGCACGCAGCTTCTCTATGTAGGTGACGAGGATGCGATCCGACAGGCGTTCAATATCAAGACAACGGACAACTGTGCTTTCCTACCGAAAGTATTGTCTCGTAAAAAACAGATCATTCCAACCCTGTCCGCATTATGGGGCTAACACCGAAGCGCCGCCTGCGGCGG
>JAKSQE010000128.1 GCA_024404295.1 Oscillibacter sp. | reverse complement strand
ATTTTGACACCTCCAAGCTCAAAAGTTACTACGTCTTCAACGATCACAACGAGGACGATCTGGCCGTGGGCGTCCGTGAGGGCGTGGAAGAGGATACCAACAAGCGCAATAAAAATGACTTCGTTCTGTGGTTCACCAAGTCCAAGTTTGAGGATCAGGCTCTGAAGTGGGATTCTCCCTGGGGCGTTGGTTATCCCGGCTGGCATATTGAGTGCTCCGGTATTTCCATGAAGTACAACGGCGAGTACCTCGACCTGCACTGCGGCGGTGTGGACAATGCTTTCCCCCATCACACCAACGAGATTGCCCAGTCCGAAAGCTATCTGGGGCACGCATGGTGCCCCCAGTGGTTCCATGTGGCACATCTGAACACCTCCGATGGCAAGATGAGCAAGTCCAAGGGCGAGTTCCTCACGGTCTCCCTGCTGGAGGGGAAAGGTTACGAGCCCATCGTCTATCGTTTCTTCTGCCTGCAGAGCCATTACCGCAAGGCTCTGGTGTTCACCTGGGACAATCTGGACAACGCCGCCGGCGCTTTCAACAAGCTGCTGAAAAAAATCGCCGCTCTGACCGACGCCACCGGCGAGGTGGATGAGGCCGTTGCCGCCGAGTACAAGGAGAAATTCCTGCAGCAGATGGGCAACGACCTGAACACCTCCATGGGCATCACCGCCCTGTATGATGTTCTGAAAGCCAAAACCAACGATGTCACGAAGCGTGCCATTTTGAGCAGCTTTGATGCAGTTCTGGGCCTGAGCCTGTTGGAAAAGGCCGCTGCTATCCGAGAGAAAGAAGCTGCGCAGACCGCACAGTCCGCCGGCGGTTACACCGTGACCGGTGAGGGCGATCCTGCCATCGACGCTCTGGTGTTGGCCCGTTATGAAGCCAAGAAAGCCAAAAACTTTGCCGAGGCAGATCGTATCCGTGACGAACTGAAAGCACAGGGCATTGAGATCATCGATGCCAAAGACGGTGCTACCTGGAAACATATCTGATTTTTGAATCAAATGAAGTCGCTGCGGATTGCTCCGCAGCGACTTTTTTATCCTTTTTTGATTCCATTTTGTATATTTTGTCGAATTTTATCCGCTATGGAATTATTCTGTGGTTCCAATATCTCCCGCCAGTGTCCCGTTCCCCTGTTCCAACTGCTGCAAAGCCGCCAGCGTTGTTAATGTCGTACCCAACTGCGTGATGAGCAGACCCAGCCGCGTCAGTTCCTGTGTATTGTCTATAGACTTGGCAATCGCTACTGCCGCTGCATAGACCGATACGCTATCTTGAAATGCGTCCATCTGCTCACTCCTTTCTTTTTAGCTTATGCAGCTACACAAACGTTCATTTGGAAAAATGCGGTTTTTATTCCAGTTTTTGATGGTTGTCCCCTCCCTTTTCCTCCTTTACAATAAAAATAGTTACAAAGCGGTAACAAATCCAACGTAAAGGAGAATTTCCATGTCCCATCATTTTCGCCGCAGTATGCTGCTCATTTTGCTGGCTGCTCTGCTTTCGCTGCCGGCTCACGCCGCCCCAAAATCTGTTCCGGTGCAGATCAACGGTATTCAGTTTGACGCCGTTTGCTATCTGGATCGAGGTGTAACATATGTCCCCCTCCGGTCGCTCTGCCTTGCTTTAGGAGACTGGGATGTGCAGTGGGATGCCGTTACACAGACTGCCACTGCAGTCTCCGGCGAAAATCGACTATTCGCTGCGGCGCTTTCCGACACGATCACCATAAACAGTCAGCAGCTTGCCGGTCAGGTCATGCTGAAAAACGGGCGGACTTATGTTCCTTTGCGTATCGTAATGGAAGCTATGGGAGCCAAGGTGGAATGGGATCCGTATATGGGCGGTGCCGCCGTGACAACAGCCGACTTCCCTTATGACGCCATGGATCTTTACTGGCTGTCCCATGTGATCCACGCAGAAAGCTGCGCAGAGCCGGAAAAAGGACAAATTGCTGTGGGAAACGTGGTTCTCAACCGGGTCAATAGCAAAATTTTCCCAAACACGATTCCTGATGTGGTATTTGACCGAAAGGATGCTGTCCAGTTTGAGCCCGTAGAAAACGGAAGCATTTATCAAACGCCCTCCGCGCAATCCATAGCATGCGCCAAGGCTGCACTGGACGGCAAAAATGTCATTGGCAATGCCCTCTATTTTTACGCACCGGCCCTTTCAAAGGGCGTTTGGATCAACGCCAACTGCACATACTTACAAACCATTGGCGGTCACCGTTTTTACATCTGAAATTGACTTTTTATTGGAATCAGCATACAATAACCCCAAGAAATGATGCCAAAAGGAGATTGTCCTATGCTGTTTTCCAATCGTCCCCGCACCCACTATGAGGCGAATCCTATTCATGAGGTTATTTGCCAGCTGCGCTTTCCTACGATCCTTTCCATCAATCAAACGGAGCCGGCGGACTTTCAAGAGCAGATTCGAGACATTTTCCCTCAATATGCCTGCAAGCAGGAAACTCTTCCACCGCAAATCGTCAACGGGAAACCGGTTGCACAGCCTCCGGTCAATAATTATAACTTTATTTCGATGGATAATCGTTGGAAAATCAATTTAACCAAAGATTTTATTGCAGTTTCCACGTTATCTTACTCTGACTGGGAGGAATTTGCCCACATGCTGGATAAGCCGTTGGCTTCCTTCATTCAGCTCTACAAGCCCGCCTATTTCCAGCGAGTAGGTCTGCGTTATATGAATCTGGTTTCCCGTGCAAAGCTGAATTTGGAGGGCACACCATGGGCAGAGTTGATTGCTCCTGCCTATTTGGGTGTTCTAACGGAAGAAGATTTTTCCGAAAGCAATCTTTTGCATTACGGCTATGATGTGCAGTTAAAGCTGGACTCCAGCAGTATTGCTAAAATTCATGCAGGACCCGGAAAAATCCAAGTCAAGAACTCCACTGCGCCGCAGGATCCGGAAGTCAAATTTATTTTCGACATGGATCTTTCCATGAGTGGGAATACCCCCTGTGGTTTGGCAGCTGCCAGTTTGGAGATGCTCCACGGCCATGCAAACCGCATCTTTGAAGGTGCCATCACCGATACGCTCCGTGAGGCCATGGGGCAGCAGTAACCACTACTGAAATACAATCAGACGCTCTGTTGTCCTTCTCTGAACAGCAGAGCGTTTTTCTTCGTCATAGTCCAAATAATTTTATGCTTTAAAGGCGTTGTATTTAGGAAATTTTAGACTGGACGTGCTTGCGAGATTCTGCTATGCTAAAATCTGGATTAAACCGCCATGTGCGGAAAAGGAGTGGATATCATGTTAAAAAACGAATATATGAAGCGTGTGTATGATCAGGTCCTGACTCGTGACCCGGATCAGAAGGAGTTCCATCAGGCTGTTCTGGAAGTTCTGGAAGGTCTGGAGCCTGTGGTCGAGCAGAATCCTGCTCTGGAGAAGGCTGGTCTCATGGAGCGTTTTGTCGAGCCCGAGCGCATTATCACTTTCCGTGTGCCTTGGACCGACGATGCCGGTAATGTCCATGTCAATCGTGGCTACCGCGTCCAGTTCAACTCCGCCATCGGCCCCTACAAGGGTGGTCTGCGTTTCCATCCCTCTGTGAACCTGTCCATCCTGAAGTTCCTGGGCTTCGAGCAGATTCTGAAGAACA
>JAKSQE010000127.1 GCA_024404295.1 Oscillibacter sp. | reverse complement strand
CGTCTGGCCTCTTTTGAGGGACAGGGCAACATCATGGACGGCGCAGTGGAGTTTACGGTGAAGGACCCCAATGGCAACGATATGAGTGGCATTTTCTATCCTACCGAATATGAGGACGTGTACAACTTGACCTTCACAGAGTCCACTTGGAGCCTGTTAGAGAGTGGCACCACCATTGAGAACTTCGTTCCCGTGGTGGACTGAGATCGTTCTTTGGCACATGGCAAAATGAAGTGCACACCGAATGTGTTTTAAGTCACATTCGGTGTGCACATTGTTTTTGGAAGGCATATGGGAAGGGATGATCTTGGATACTTGCAGGAGAGAAAATCGACGGTTCAGTTTCCTGCTGTGGGGGCTTTGATCTGCTGTTGTGCTACCTGCTGCTGCGCCACGGGCTGCTGCACGTTGGGCTGCTGCTGAGCCATGGCTTGCTGTGTAGCAATGGTTTGTTCCACCATATTGCGTAGGTTGTGAAATGTAGTAAACCCCTTTTCCATGGACTTCAGTTGCTCCGGATCCATGCGGAACAGGAAGCTGCGTACCTCGTCTGGCTTTGTGGGATCACTGTTGGCGATGGCTGTCAACTGCTTGCGAAACTCCATCTTGTTGAAGTCCATGTTTTCCTTGCTCATGCTGTTGACGACCTTGTTGATCCCGGCACGTTCTACCTTCGCACGCTCGGAGATCCCAATTTCGGCCTCGCGCTGTTCCTCGGCGGCTTTTTCGGCCCGGAATTTGTTCTCCAGCATCTTACGGTCAGCGGAATACATACATTTGACATCCGTGGTGTGAGCCTTCACAGCCTCCTTGAATGCTTCGGTTCTGGAAGTGGAGACCAAGTCATACTCTCGCCTCTGCATCATGTAGCGATCCATCTCGTTCTGATAAGCGCCAAAAATGCGGTACATCAGGCGAGTAAAGAAGCTGGGACGCTTTGGCTCTTGAATGGTGTCCACGGGTTCGGTGAGGGCGTATTCGCGGTTGCTTTTCTGATACAGGCATCGAGGGGAGCTTTCACCGGGCTTAAACACATAAGCGGCCCGACCGGAAACACCGGAGATGGCGAGATTTGTTTTGATCAGATCAGCTGCCTGATTCTGCTCGTTATAGGCAAAGGTGTTGGGATACTCCGCTTCAAGGCCGGAAGCGCGGATCATGGCGTTCAGACCGTCTCCGGTGTGAAGATCAATGGGGATCCCGTTTTTATCAAATAGGGCCTGAAGCTTATCAGCGTTATCGAAATATTGATATGCATCGATGGGCATTATAAATTTCCTCCCTATCTGTGGAGATCAGATCTTTTAGGACACTATACTTTTTATGGAAATCAATATAGCAGATGAATGGATGCAAAAGAGATACATTTTTTGGAAGCAATGAACAACGATCAAATCATTATGCTCTGCGAGAAAGAAATCGTTCATGAACCGCAAAAATGTGAGACACAAGGAAATTGCAAAAGATGCACAATCGGATCTCTTTCTGGAGAGTGGATCTGGAGAAAGCCTAAAAGTAATTCTCCCAATGTATCTCTTTTGCACCCAAAGCGATCGTATAATTCATAATAGAAAATGACCTTATAAAATTTTCATATAAAATTTTACCAAAGGGGAGTTACATATTATGAGTGAGAAGACATATCAACTATCCGAAGTTACCTTTGAGGAAGATCTTCAGGTCTCCAAGGATCAAAGAAAGTCCGGCCTGGGCGGCGTTGCCATCCGTAAAGCTATTTTAGCCGCAGATCCCAATGCTTATGCCGCTTATCAGGCATTGATGCAAAGTTCACAGGACGGCGAAGCCAACAAAAAAACGGAGATCCCTTTGAACAGCAGCTTGGGTACCGAGCAGGCAGAGACGGGTCGTGTCATCACGTTCAATGTGGCCGGCAGCGGTTTCAAGCAGCCTTTGCGCTACGAAAAGGATCTGGCGAGTAAGAACAATATCTGGCTGGACAGCAGTGACGGCGAGCGTGCTCACATTAAGGAGGGCGAGGAAGGCAAGACCTACCAATACACCTGGCAGGACGGCACCAAGACCACGATGACTGCCGAGGCAGTGAAGGCCTTCACCGATATGCAGATGGACGCCACTTTCGGCGAAGGCGGTGTGCTGGGGAAAGAGCATATCCGTCGGAAGGACAGCGAGGATCAGAAAAAGACCAAATACAACATCGCCGGCCCTCTTGCCGGAGGCGGCTCTTTTAACGTTGGTGATTACAGTATCGACAACACCAGAGAAAATATCGAGAAGCTGGGCGCTCAGCATTTTGACGCATTGCTGCAGGACAAGGCTTTCATGGAGTCGGGCGAGCAGATCTATCTGAATTTCAGCGGCCACAGCCGTGGCGGTGTCGGTGCCATGGAGGGCGCCTGTAAGCTGAAGGGTCTCCTGAAAGAGAAATACCCCCAACTGGCAGGCCGTGTCCATTTCACCGGTGTGCTGTACGATCCCGTTCCCGGCCCTAAGAATCGCGTCACATCCAACGTCAACCATGTCATCAACCTGCGGGAGCAGACGGCGGAGATGAAGGCAGAGCACATGGAAGCCTTCGATGAGAATGACCATGTTACCGTGGTGTACTCCATGGGCTGCAACCATGATGTCATTGACTTCTCTCCCATGAAAGTTCTGGGTGCTGACACCGTGATCCTCACCGGCCATGACCACAAGGAGGGCCTGAAGGACGTGGAGATGCAGGACGACGGAAGACACCGCAAGGCCTATGTCAACGCAGAGAATGGGCAGGCCTACCGTGCCTCCGGCCTGGGCAAGATGCCCAAGGGAATCTTTATCAGCGATGAGAACAACGTCATGGTGCGTGCTAAGAACATGGATGTGGTGGAGCAGGTCATCGACTCCGTGTATACCCGCTCCGATAAGGCTACCAATCGCCGTATTCGCCGCATTACAGAAGCCTGCAGCGACATTGAGGTGCGTGCCAACCGTGCCCCCTCCTATCAGACCATCATCCGTGGCTTTAACGCCCATGATCCTCGTTATATTATTTCCTCCAAAGAATTCCGCGCCATGCGAAAGTCCTTTGAGGAGTTGGAAAAGCTGCAGAAGAAGGATGCTCCCCGGAAGGAACTGGATCAGAAGAGAGCAGAACTTCGTGCCAACGCCCTCAGCTATCTGACTGCGAAAAACGCAAAGGGGCCCCACTCTAACCGCACGCAGGCCCGTCTCAATATTGCCAAGAACATCGTCCATTATCTGGACTGCGGCAAAGAGCAGGAAATGAATTACACCATGCAGTTGGAGCCTTCTGTAAAGACCAACGATATGCGTGCGGCATATCTGGATCAGACCAAAGCCAGTATGGCACAGAATCTGCAGTACATGGCAGACGCCAGCCGCATCTATGAGCAGAAAGGCGCTGTGGAGCCGGAGATGCTCAAGCACATTATGACAAACCTCCTGGTAGACCACTATTTCCTGCGTCACACGGATCAGTTTATGCCCAACCCCTTGACGGATACCCAGAACCACCCTGAACAGCTTCAGAATCTGGATAAGGTATTGGACAGCGGCGAAAAGAGCCTGTTTGATGTGTTCTCCAAGAGCCCGTCTCTCAATCAGCTCCTCGGGGACTTGAAGTCCGGTAAAGCGGATCTATCTGCCTTCCAGGACAAAGCAAAGACCGACACCTTCCTGGACCACATGGAGCGTTTGGTG
>JAKSQE010000126.1 GCA_024404295.1 Oscillibacter sp. | reverse complement strand
CCGTGGATACGGACATGTAACAGAGCCGACAAATATGCGGGCAACCGCACAACAAAGGGACTCTGACCGTAAAAAAAGTGACAAATAACTGCGTGTTTGTCCTTTTGAATGACATTCAGGAGGATTATATTATATGTGTGGAATTATTGGTTTTGCGGGCCGCGATGAGGCGGCTCCTTTTTTGCTGGACGGATTGGCTCGAATGGAGTACCGCGGCTATGACTCTGCCGGAATTGCAGTTCGGTCGGAAACGCTGGGTCTTCAGGTCAATAAGACGAAAGGCCGCCTGCAGGTGTTGTCTGACCTGATACATGGTGGGGCAGATATGAAAGGCAATCTGGGAATCGGCCACACCAGATGGGCGACCCACGGAGAGCCCAATGACATCAATGCCCATCCTCATGTCAGCGAAGATGGGAAAATTGCATTGGTTCATAACGGTATCATTGAAAACTATGCCGAAATTAAAGAGCAGCTAATGAAGTATGGCGTGAAATTTCAGTCGGAAACGGACAGCGAAGTTGTAGCGCAGCTGCTGGGATATCATTATAAAGAGTGCGGCAGCATGTTGGAGGCTGTGGGCCGTGTGTTGCGCCGTATCGAGGGCGCTTATGCGCTGGGCATTATCTGTGCAGACTATCCGAATACCTTGATTGCAGCCCGTAAGGATAGCCCTTTGGTATTGGGTTATAGCGAAAAGGGTAACTTTATTGCGTCAGACGTAACAGCCATCATCAAGCATACCCGAGATGTTGTGTATATGGATGACGGCGAGATCGCAATTTTAACGCCGGATTCTATTGATGTGTTTGACGATGAAATGAACTTGCAGAGCAAGGAGCATAGCGTGATTGATTGGGATGTATCCGCAGCGGAGAAGGGTGGATATCCCCACTTCATGCTGAAAGAGATTTACGAGCAGCCCGAAGCGATTCGTAAGACCCTATCTCCCCGTATTCGGGAAGGAAAATTGGTTTTGGACGATTTCCACATGTCAAAGGAATACCTGCAGGAAATTTCCCGCATTTTCATTGTGGCCTGTGGCTCCAGCTATCATGTGGGTATGGTCAGCAAATATAACTGGGAGCGCATGCTGCGCCGTCCGGTGGAAGTTTGCCTTGCCAGTGAGTTCCGGTATAGCGATCCTCTGGTAGACGATAAAACATTGGTGATTTTCATCAGTCAGTCCGGTGAGACGCTGGACACCATGGCTGCTCTGAGAGAGAGTAAGCGCTTAGGTGGACGTACGTTGGCGATCGTAAATGTAGTTGGCAGCTCTATTGCCCGCGAGGCGGATGACGTGCTTTATACATGGGCTGGTCCTGAAATCGCTGTGGCAACGACTAAGGCTTACTCGACCCAGTTGGTATTGATGGATCTAATTGGTTTGTATCTGGCAGATCTGCTGGGTACTGTCTCCAAGGAGGAGTATCAAACGATCCTGCAGGCGGTGGAAGCACTGCCGGAGCAGATGGAAGCGGAATTGAAGGGATTGGAAAATGTCTCTTATTTTGCATCCCGCTACTTTAACCATGATTCGATTTTCTTCATCGGACGAAACCTGGACTATGCGATGGGTTTGGAAGGCTCACTGAAATTGAAAGAAATCAGCTATATCCATTCGGAAGCATATGCATCCGGTGAGTTGAAGCATGGAACGATTTCTTTGATCGAACCCGGAACACTTGTGGTTGCTCTTGGCACCTATGGACCGCTGTTTGACAAGGCGATGAGCAACGTGGTGGAGGTCAAGGCGCGTGGTGCGGAAGTTTTGGCTCTGACGGTAGAAGAACAGTTGGAAAAAATGCAAAAGGTGGCTGACTCCGTTGTTGTTGTACCCGGTACACACCCGGTTGTTCAGCCATCCTTAGGAATTTTGCCGTTGCAGTTGTTTGCCTATTATGTAGCGTTGCAGCGCGGCTGCGACATTGATAAACCTCGTAATCTTGCAAAATCTGTTACGGTAGAGTAAAGATAGATCACTTTACAGGAAAGAGAAAGAGACTACATGGATAACCTATTATTTAGCTTGAATGCAACTGTGCCTATTTTCCTAACGATGTTGATTGGTTTCCTGATTCGGAATACGAAAATTATGGCAGGTGAATTTCCGGATCGTCTGAATTCGTTTGTTTTCCATGTGCTGTTGCCGATCCAACTGTTTCACAGTATGTATCAGGTGGATGTGCATGCTGCAATGGATTGGAAAGCATTTCTGTTTTGCACGGGTGTGACCTTAATATCCATTGCGATCTCGATTGGAGTTGCTTTCGCGGTAAAAGACCGTAGCATGCGGGCTGAATTTGCACAGGCGGCGTATCGCAGCAATCAGGCTTATTTGGGTGTTGCGCTTATGCAAAATCTGTATGGAAATACAGGCACCGCTATGGCGTTGGTCCTACTGGGAAGTGTTCCCCTGTATAATATTTCCGCGGTTGCGATATTAACTGCAATGTCACCTTCGGAATCGATCAATAAAGACACGTTGGCCCGAAGCCTAAAGGGTATTGCGAAAAACCCTATTATTTTGGGAATTGCAGCAGGTATGCTTTGGTCATTACTGGGAATACCAACACCGACTGCGCTGGAAAGGTTTACTTCAAGCGTTGCTGCGGCATCGGCTCCTGTGGCTTTGATCGCTTTGGGTTGTATGATCGACCTGCGACAGGTTTCCGGCTGTGCAAAAGAAGCTTTGCTTTGTACATTTTTGAAATTAGTATTGTTTGTAGCAATGTTCTTGCCTATGGCGATCTATCTGGGCTTTCGAGGAGAGATGCTGGTTGCGATTTTGATCATGTTGGGAAGCTCCACGGCGATCAGCTGCTTTGCCATGGCACGGAATATGGGGTACGCAGGTACAGTAACGTATAGTTCTGTGCTTTTCAGTAATATTGGCAGCGCGTTTACGTTATCAGCTGCGATTTACCTTCTAAAATCTCTGGCTTTGATTTAAAGGAAGAACTTTCCAACGGTGGAAATTATCAAGATGCCTTGACCCAGGATCTGGTTTTCGGTATAATCGACTTAACAGGGCGACATAACACCGCAGCCCATGGGGCTGCGGTGTTTCTTTTAGAAGGTATCCGACAGATTTTGACAGAAAGGAACAAATATGACAGGCCGAAACATTTTAAAACGAATGTTCATTACAGGTATGGCGATTGGCTGCCTATGCGTGGGAGCGCGAGCAACCTTCACGGATGCACAGGGGCATTGGGCAGAGCAATCCATCATAAAGTGGAGTGAAGAATATCAAGTTATTTTGGGATACGGAGATGGCAGAGTTGGCCCGGATGATGTGATCACACGAGGACAGTTTGCCGGAATCTTAGATCGCTTTTTCCAATTCCAGACCATTTCTCCGGCAAATACCTTTTCGGATATCAAGAATCATTACTGGGAACAGGCAATTTTAAAACTTCATGCTTCCGGAGTGTATCAGGGTATGGGGAATGGAAAAGCCGCAGCGGACAGTCAGATTACCCGCCAACAGGCGGTGACGATGTTAGGCCGAGCATTTCAAATCGTTCCGGAGACAGAGGAATTACCCTATGAAGATGCTGAGATGATTTCCGATTGGGCGGCTGGATATGTGGCAGAATATACGTCCCGTGGCTATTTGGATGCTAATCGCGGTGTGAACTTCCGCCCCAACGAAGCCATCACACGTGCAGAGGTCATCAGCCTTTTGGACCACATGGTCCAGACGCGT
>JAKSQE010000125.1 GCA_024404295.1 Oscillibacter sp. | reverse complement strand
TACTGACCGACGGGAACATCAGAGTTACCCATTGCCAGCATGATAGATCCTTTCTTCAGCTCGGCAATCATATCGTCGTAAGAGTTGATATCTGCGGGATTGCCAGAAGGAACGGCCAGTGCAACCTTGTTTTCGAGAATATCAAAGCGCGTGTCTGCAAGGACAAAATCAAGACCGTCCGTGTTCATTTCTGTAGAGGCGGTGATGTCCAGCTGGTCCATCTGCTTCTGACCGGCGGAAATGAAAATATCCACATCTGCTCCTTCCTGAATCTGGGTCTTGAGAGTGCCGGAAGAGTCAAAATTGAATACAATTTTTATATCTGGATTCTCGGCCATATAGGTATCACCGAGCTTGGTCAGTGTTTCGGTCATGGATGCAGCAGCAAAAACAATCAGTTCCTGAGGTGCGCCTGGCGCAGGACTTTCTTTTACACCACAGGCACAAAGAGAAAGCATAAGGGTACATGCAAGTGTTAAAAGTTTATCATTTTTCATGTAGTTTCCTCCTACACATAGTAATTGAGAATATTATTATAGTCTATTGCCTTTTTAAAGTAAGTTGTTCAGACAACATATTTTTAAGGAGCGTTGGACTATAATATTCAAAATCGGGGGTATCCTGGTGGCCGTTGCGCAAAAGCCAGCAGTATATCCTCAATACCAACACATAAGGAGACCCACAACATGAAAACGAAAAAACTTTTAGCACTTATTCTTGCATGCACCTTTATGCTTTCTCTTTGCGCATGCGGCGCAAAAGAAAACCCTGCCCCTGCTGCACCCCAGGCTCCCGCACCTGTTGAAGCTGAAAAACCGGCTGAACCCGAAACCGCCGCAGAGCCTGTGGAGCTGATCGTTTTTGCTGCCGCATCCATGACCGAAACGCTGACAAAGCTCGGTGATGCTTACATGGCAGAGAACCAGAATGTAAATATTGTGTTCAACTTTGACTCCTCCGGCACGCTCAAGACCCAGATTCAGGAAGGTGCAGACGTTGATATTTTCATCTCCGCCGGCCAGAAGCAGATGAACCAGCTGGATATCAACGCCTCTGCAGAGGTCAACACAGACGGCCTTGATTTTGTTCTCGCAGATACCCGTTTCAACATTCTGGAAAACAAGGTTGCTTTGGCCGTTCCTTCCGACAATCCCGCAGGTATCCAGTCTTATGATGACATGATTGCCGGTCTGAAGGATGGCTCCATTATGCTGGCAATGGGCAACTCCGATGTTCCCGTCGGTCAGTATACACAGAAGATTCTGGCCTACTACGAGCTCAGCGAGGATGACCTTGCAGCCGCTGGATCCGTTACCTATGGTTCTAGCGTCAAGGAAGTTACAACACAGGTTTCCGAGGCTGCTGTTGACTGCGGCATTATTTATCAAACCGATGCATTCTCTGCAGGACTAACGGTAGTCGACACTGCAACCAAGGAAATGTGCGGCCAGGTCATTTACCCCGCCGCCGTTATGAATGTTTCCAAGAATCCTGAAGCCGCTAAGGCATTTTTGGAATATCTATCTTCCGATGCAGCTGATGCCGTGTTCGAAGAAGTCGGCTTTACCCCCGTGGCATAATTGAAGGCACGAATGACTGGAGGGAAATTCAATGAGAATCAGTGCAAGGAATCAACTCAAAGGCACAATTATTGAAATCAACGAAGGTGCAGTGAACGGTATCGTAAAGATCGATATTGGCGGTGGCAATGTCATTAGCAGCACAATTTCAATGAATGCCGTCAAAGAACTCGGCCTGGCCGTTGGTGGTACTGCATACGCAGTCATCAAGGCAACTTCTGTGATGGTTGCAATCGACGACTGACTCGCTCATGGAGTTCTCGACAGGGCGGACGGTTTCGGCCGTCCGCCCTGTTTTGATTTTGGAAGGAGGCTGGCAGAATATGGATCTGTTTCCCTTATATAATTCACTGCGCATTGCATTAATCAGCACAGTTCTCATCTTTTTTATCGGCATTTTTGCGGCATATTACATTGCCAAAGCGCCGCGGATCGTAAAAGGTGTATTGGATGTAATCCTCACCCTTCCGCTGGTTTTGCCCCCCACGGTTGTTGGATACCTTCTTCTTCGCGTTCTTGGCCCCAAGCGTCTGCTGGGCGCGTGGGTATTGTCAGTTTTCGGCTTGAAGCTGACGATGACATGGTGGTCGGCGATTTTCGCTACGATGGTCGTTATCTTCCCGCTGATGTATAGGACTGCCCGCGGAGCCTTCGAATCCTTTGACGAAACGCTGGCATACTCCGCCCAGAGTCTTGGCCTTTCCAACACTTATATCTTCTGGCGGATTCGCATGCCTTACTGCAAACAAGGAATTATGGCCGGCACCGTGCTTGCATTTGCCCGCGCGCTGGGTGAATACGGAGCAACCAGCATGATCGCCGGATACACCCCGGGACGGACTGCCACCATCTCCACCACGGTATACCAGCTTTGGCGCACGAATGATGATGCGCTGGCTTTCCGGTGGGTTCTGGTCAATCTGGCCATTTCGTTCGTTGTGCTTCTGGCCGTAAACTTCCTGGAAAAACGAAAATCACGGCCATCCGGGAAAGGAGGCGCTTAAATGTCGGTTTCTGTGGACATTGAAAAAAAACTGGGTACCTTTCACCTGAAGGCCGCCTTCGAGACGGGAAATGATACGCTGGCGCTCCTTGGCGCTTCCGGCTGCGGAAAGAGCATGACGCTGAAGTGTATTGCCGGCATCGAAAAGCCGGACAAAGGCAGGATCATATTGGACGGCGTAACGCTTTTCGATTCGGAAAAGAACATCAACCTGCCGCCGCAGGAGCGGCACGTGGGGCTGATGTTCCAGAACTATGCCCTGTTTCCCAATATGACCGTGCTGCAGAATATCCGGGCAGGCGCAAAACGGGAAAAGGACCGCCAGAAGCGGCAGGCCGCCATTCAACGTGTCATATCCGACTTCGGCTTGGAGGAACTTTCCTCACGGTATCCGCACCAGCTCTCCGGCGGTCAACAGCAGCGGGTCGCCCTTGCCAGAATTCTGGTGTCTGATCCAAAAATACTGCTGCTGGACGAACCATTTTCCGCCCTCGACAGCCATCTGCGCTTCCGGCTCGAGCAGAGCGTCCGCGATGTGATCCGTGCGTTCGGCAGGACCGTTATTCTGGTTTCCCATGACCGGGATGAGGTGTACCGCATGGCTGACCGAATTGCGGTCATGGATCACGGGCAGATTGAGGTGTGCGGTGATAAAAAGGCCGTATTTGACGCACCGAGGACAAAGACGGGCGCTGTACTCACCGGCTGCAAGAACATTTCGGCTATCAGAAGGCTGGGTGAAAACAGGATCCATGCAGTAGATTGGGGCATGGAACTTTCGGTGCAGGGTGGTTTTGAAAATGCCGTCTTTGCCGGCATCCGCATGCACTGCCTCCGCCCGGGTGAGGGCGAAAACTCCGTGTTGTGCCGCGTGGTGGAGGAAGTCGAAAATCCCTTTTCCTATACCATCATGCTCCGCCCTGTGGGCAGCGAAGAAACCGTCCCTGTGGGCTGGGAAACAGACAAAGCAACATGGGAATCCATGCGGCAGGAAACGCTTCCGATCTGCCTGCCTGAGGAATCCCTCATTCCATTGGAATAAGCATACAAACATGGTTAAGATGTCAAAACTATCATTTTTCAGTTTGCTCGAAAAAATGCACAAAACAGACTCTTACACGAACCTGCTTGAT
>JAKSQE010000124.1 GCA_024404295.1 Oscillibacter sp. | reverse complement strand
AGATTGATTGACAAGAAAAAGGGCACCACGGCTAATCGCCGTGGTACTCATAAGTAACTAGTATCTTTAACTAGGGGAAACCGGTGCGTCTATCCCTGATCTGGACAAGATCATTAAGATAAGCCAACTCTTTGGCGTCAGTGTGGACTATCTGGTCAAGGATGATGCTGCAGAGACCGGAAGTTCCACTCCCGTTGCTGAGCGGGACAGCCGTGCAAACATGCGTGTCGTCTCCATGGAGGAGGCAAATCGGTATCTGGAAACTGTTCAGCAAACCGCCCCACGCATTGCCACCGGTGTTCTGCTATGTGTCATGTCTCCGATTTCTGTCATTCTGCTTGCAGGTATGGCCGAATACCATATCATTCGCATCTCTGAAGATTTTGCGGGTGGTATTGGTATCGCAGTCTTGCTGGCCATGGTGGCCATCGCCGTGGTGCTGTTTGTCACCAACGGAATGACTCTCGGCAAGTACGAATTTCTGGAGAAAGACGCGATCCTCACCGCCTACGGTGTCAGCAGTGTCGTGGAGAAAAAGAAGGCTGATTACGAGCATACCTTTCATACTTGCGTTGCCTCGGGTGTAGCGCTCTGCATTCTCGGCGCCATTCCCCCGTTGATCGCTTCTGCCACGGAAAATGAGTTTTACGCTGTCTGCGGCATATGTGTCCTGTTGTTTCTGGTGGCCATCGGCGTATTTCTGATCGTGCAGTCCAGCATCATCTGGAGCAGTTATCAAAAACTTCTGCAGGAAGGTGACTATACCCCAGAGCGCAAACAGATGGAAAAGAAAAACGCTCCCATCGCATCCATCTACTGGTGTCTGGTAACAGCCGGCTATCTTGGCGTCAGTTTCTATTTCAACAACTGGGAACGCAGTTGGATCGTATGGCCGGTGGCAGGCGTACTTTTCGCCGCAATCATGGGAGTCTATCACCTTGTTTCCAAAGATGATTGTCCTCGTTAACCCGATATGCAAAAACGGCGCCCTGCTTTTCAGCAGGACGCCGTTTCTCTGTTCATAGGAAATTACAGTTCCACAGTCTTGACTTCTTCAATGTGATGCTTTTTGGCATAGCCGGTAAGGATCAGGGTCAGTGCACCGTCGCCGGTCACGTTGCAGGCGGTACCGAAGCTCTCCTGCACGGCGAAGATGGTCAGCATCCGCGCCAGCCCGGCGTTGCCAAAGTGCAGCACGCTGGAGATCAGGCCCAGAGAGGCCATGACCGTGCCGCCGGGGACACCGGGCGCACCCACAGCGAAAATGCCCAGCAGGAAACAGAACAGCAGCATAGAACCGACGGAGGGCAACGTGCCGTACAGCACCTTGGAAACGGTCATCACAAAGAAAACCTCGGTCAGCACGGAGCCGCACAGGTGAATGTTGGTAAACAGAGGGACACCAAAGTCCACCAGATCCTGACGCAGCACCTTGGACTTCTTGGCACAACGAAGGGTCACAGCCAACGTGGCGGCAGAAGACATGGTGCCGACAGCAGTCAGATACGCAGGGCCATAGTGGCGGACGACTTCCCAGGGATTTTCACCGGAGTAAGCACCGGCAATGCCGTACAGGACGGCCATCCAGATGTAATGACCCGCCATAACGATGAGAATGACCACCACAAACACCGGGAACTGCTTAGTGATGGAGCCTTCATAGGCCAGGCCGCAGAACGTGCCGGCAATGAAGAACGGCAGAATGGGGATCACCACACGGGTCACAACTGCCAAAACGATCCGCTGGAACTCCTCCAAAACGGTGGTAATGGTGTTCGCCTTGCTCCAGGTGGCTGCCAGGCCAACCAGCACGGAAAACACCAGAGCAGACATCACGGACATGATAGGCGCAATCTCCAGGTTGAACAGCAGAGCGGGCAGTTCTTTCAGGCCGTCAGCCGCAGACACGATGGAGAGATTGGGAATAATGGCGAAGCCTGCGCCCATAGACATCAGCGCTGCGCACACGGAAGAGGTATAGGCCAGGACCAATGCCAGGCCCAGCATCCGGGACGCATTGCTCTTCATGCGAGTGATGGACGGGGCGATGAAGCCGATGATGATCAGCGGCACGCAGAAAGAGATCAGAGAACCCATCAAACTCTTGATGGTCAGAATCACCTGCATCACCGTTGCGTTGGCCACAAGGCCCACCAAAATGCCCACAGCCACGCCTAAAATCAGGCGCACGGGCAGGCTGGAAAACGCTTTTTTCATAAAACGATACCTCCAAAGTTATTTGCCATAGATTGCAAAACAAATACACCGTAATTATAGTTCGTGTTTTCACAATCTGTCAAGATAGCGGAAAAAGCGTCAGAAGTTGCGAGCACCGCTGCCGTTCTTCTCCCGTTCCCCCGAAGGCATAGGCTGCTCCAATATATTCTGAGCACCCCGTCTTGATGATGTAAAAAAGAGGCCGCACAGATGTGCGGTCTCTTTTTTGCATATATTCTTTCAGTGATTAGCACTTCTCGAACACGGTAGCAACGCCCTGGCCGCCGCCGATGCACAGAGTAGCCAGACCCTTCTTTGCGTCATCGCGCTTCTGCATCTCGTGCAGCAGGGTGACGATGATACGAGCGCCGGAAGCACCAACGGGGTGGCCGATAGAGATAGCGCCGCCGTTGACGTTGACCTTGCTCATGTCAAAGTGCAGCTCGCGAGCCACAGCGATGGACTGAGCAGCGAAAGCCTCGTTAGCCTCGACCAGATCGATGTCCTCGATGGTCACGCCGGCCTTAGCCATTGCCTGACGGGAAGCGGGAACGGGGCCAACACCCATGATCTTGGGATCGACGCCGCCCTGGCCCCAGCCGATCAGCTTAGCCATGGGCTTCAGGCCGTACTTCTCAACAGCCTCACCGGGAGCCAGAACGATTGCAGCAGCGCCGTCGTTGATACCGGAAGCGTTAGCAGCGGTGACGCGGGGCTGACCCTTGTCGCTGGTCTCCTGCTTGCCGGTGACCTCGAAGGTGTGAACAACCTCGGGGTTGGGGGACTCGGGACCAACGGGGAATGCGCCGCGCAGCTTTGCGATACCCTCAGCGGTCACGCCAGCCTTGGGGAACTCGTCCTTCTTGAACTCGACCATGTCCTTCTTGACCTTGATCATAACGGGAACGATCTCGTCCTCAAACTTACCGGCAGCCTGAGCAGCCTCAGTCTTCTGCTGAGAAGCGGCAGCGAAAGCGTCCTGCTCCTCGCGGGAGATGCCCCAGATATCGTTGATGTTCTCAGCGGTAGTGCCCATGTGGTAGTTATTGAAAGCATCCCACAGGCCGTCCTTGATCATGGTGTCGACCATCTTCTTGTCGCCCATACGAGCGCCCCAACGTGCATCGGGCAGAGCATAGGGAGCTGCACTCATGTTCTCAGTACCGCCGCAGACAACGATGTTAGCGTCGCCGGCCAGGATCGCACGAGCACCCTCGATCAGGGACTTCATACCGGAACCGCAGACCATGCCGACGGTGTAAGCAGGAACGGAATAAGGCAGACCAGCCTTGATGCCGACCTGACGGGCAACGTTCTGGCCCTGAGCAGCAGTCAGGATGCAGCCGAACATCAGCTCGTCAACGTTCTCGGGAGCGACGTTAGCGCGCTTCAGAGCTTCCTTGACGACGATAGCGCCCAGATCAGCGGGAGCGATGTCCTTCAGAGAACCACCGAACTTGCCCATAGCGGTACGGCAGCAGTTAACAACATAAATGTCTTTCATGAATAAAACCTCCTGTTTGTTTAACCTTGTGGAACGGGATGGATATTGTGTTTTTTTTAACAATGTAATTATAGAGC
>JAKSQE010000123.1 GCA_024404295.1 Oscillibacter sp. | reverse complement strand
GAATCATATCCCTGTTTTTCCATATTTACAATATCTTTATACTCCGTAAACGGGAAATATCCGCCGAACAAGGCAGCACCGCGATGCTTGTAAACGCCGACCGGCTCCACCTCTTCCAAAACCAAACGTTCCGTCTGCCAGCAGTTGGCTGACGGTGAGATCCACTTTGCCATCGGCACGCACGCTCTGATCTCACAAGGTGTGGAATATCATAATCTGGGGCTTGTGGTGACGGATGAGCAGCATCGCTTTGGCGTGGCGCAGCGAACTGCTCTGGCCGAAAAAGGCGTTCACCCCCATACGCTGGTCATGTCCGCAACTCCCATCCCCCGCACCTTGGCGCTGATCCTGTACGGTGATCTGGATGTTTCCATCATCGATCAGCTTCCCCCGGGACGCAAGCCCATCGAAACCTACAGCGTCCCCTCCAGCTATCATCCCCGCCTGTATGCATTCATCCGCAAGCAGGTCGAAAGCGGAAGGCAGGTATACGTCATCTGCCCCATGGTAGAAACCAATGACGAACTGCCGGACGAGCGAAAAGCCGTGACGGAATATGCCACCACGTTGCAACGTGATGTATTCCCCGATTTGAAAGTTGCCTTCGTCCACGGCAAAATGAAAGCTGCCGAAAAGGACAAGGTCATGGGCGCCTTTGCCCGTCGGGAAACAGATATTTTAGTCTCCACCACCGTGGTAGAGGTCGGTGTGGATGTGCCAAACGCCAGTTTAATGATCGTGGAAAATGCGGAGCGGTTCGGTCTATCTCAGCTGCACCAGCTCCGTGGCCGCGTCGGTCGTGGGCAGCACCAGTCCTACTGCGTGCTAGTCTCCGACAACCAGAACGAGGAGACAAAGCAGCGTCTCAAAGTCATGACACAAACAGGGGATGGTTTCAAAATCGCCGAGGAAGACCTGCGCCTGCGTGGCCCGGGAGATTTCTTCGGTGTCCGGCAGCACGGCCTGCCGGGATTGAAGATCGCAGACATTGGCTGCGACACAAATCTACTGAAAGAAGCGCAAGACGCTGCTGCGCGTGTCTTAAACGCAGACCCCGATCTAACGCGCCATCCTGCCACTGCGGCGCGAATCGCCGAAATGTTTACCGCCGCCGAAAATACGCTGAATTGAAAGAAATCCGCTCCCATAGGAGCGGATTTCTTTTCATTCAAGTCTCATTTTTTGTGAAACACCATGCGAAAAAGTTTCGCCATCAAAGTCGCGTAGGTCATCAGAAATACGCTTCCGGCTGCGGCGATCACAACGTTTTTCATTTTGGGGCGGACTTGGGTACCAATCAGAATCCCCATGGAACACAAGCAAAACTTGATGAGAGCCAGATCTTTCCAATCACTTTCCGCCAGATATCGCTTGCCGATCTCCAATAGACGTTTCATGTTCTCCCACCCCAGTTTCAAAAAATATCTGCACAGAATTTTTCTAACGCCGCCCGATACGTGGGCGTATCCACATAGAAACTGATGCCATGTTCTGCGCCGCGAACTGTCACCAGCGTCACCGGACCTTTGCAGGCAGTCTGGATCTCGCTTGCCATCTCGCAGGGCACCATCGTGTCTTCCGTTCCCTGCACCAACAGGATGGGCAAGTCCGTGTGCTTTACCGCTTCCACAGGGGAGCACTCCTCCGGAGAGAATCCGCCGTACAGCCGTGCGCCCAGCTTGACCAATTGATAGGCAGGCCACTCCGGCCAACCCCAACGGCGGGCTGTATGGCGCAGCACATCGGCAGTCGTCGCATAGCCGCAATCCGCCCAGATTCCCTTCACCTGCTCCGGCAGATCCAGTTCCGAGGCGGACAACACCGTTGCCGCACCCATGGAAACCCCTGCCAGTAAGATCTTTACATCCGTGCCAAGGCGATCAACGATCTCCTCTGCCCAGCGTTTGCAATCCTGCCGTTCCTGAATGCCGAAGGTGATGGTACGGCCTTCGCTTTCGCCATGGCACCGCTGATCCACCAACAGCATAGAATAGCCCTTTTCCCGGCAGAATTGGGCGCCGCCGCTGCTGTCTCGTTCCGCGCTGCTGCGGTAACCGTGGAAAAACAGCACGACCGGTTTTCCCTTTTCGCCCTCATAGAACTTTCCCACCAGTTTCAAGCCGTCGTGAGACGTGATGGTCCACCGCTCAAAAGGCAGTTCGCATATACGGTCGATCCCATCCAGCATCTTTTCCCGGTATGGATCAAATGCTGCGCCATCCGGCACATACCGCACAGGCGCATGGAACCGTTTGTCTCCGGAAAAGGCCGTACGATATCCATAGTAGGCTCCGCCCAGTGTTAAGGCGGCCGCAGTCGTCACAAGAGACGCCGCTGCAATCCATTTTTTCTTCATCATATCACTTCAATTCATCCAAAGTCAGCGCAAATCCTGCCAGGAAATGTTCCATGAAATACTCCACTTCCGGCATGTTGTAGGAGTTCAGTGCTTCCAAAGTCTGTTCTGCCGCCTTGCCAAATTCCCGATTGCCGCTTTTCAGTTCCTCCAGGCACTTGGCATAGGCAGATAATTTGTCTGCCGCCTTCACCAGTTTCTCGATATCCGGATCAATCTCCGTTAACACCGGAACATAGTCCGGACGTAGATTTTCCGGCAGCATTTCCAACAGTTGGCCGCAAGCCACAGCCTCCACATCCTTGTAGGCATTTCTGATCGAGGAATTGTAGTATTTGATGGGGGTCGGCAGATCGCCGGTCAAGATCTCGCTGGCATCGTGATACAGCGCCGCTACCGCCACCAGTCCGGCATCCACATGTCCGCCAAACTCCCGATTGCGGATGACTGCCAGAGCGTGGGCCAGCACCGCCACCTGATGGCTATGCTCCTGCACGTTCTCCTGTGCGGTATTGCGCATCAGCGCCCAGCGCTGGATAAAGCGCATGCGGGAAATATATGCAAAAAAGTGACTTTTCATACCTTAATCCTCGATTTCTCCCAGTAATTGATCCCCATTTGTTCCAACGATCCGCACATTGCGGATCACATTGTGCAAATGCGCACCGTCCGCCAGGACCTCCATATAGTTCGGCGCATGGCCAAAGAACTTGCCGTCTTTGGGCTGCTCAAACAGAACCTCATAAGTCTTTCCAACGCAGCCCTGCAGATAAGCCTGCCGCATTTCTGCCGCCACTTCGGCCGCCCGATGGGCACGCTCCTCTTTCACACTTTTATGTACCTGCGTCATTTTAGCCGCCGGAGTACCCGGGCGAATGGAGTAGGGGAAAATGTGCATTTGCGCGAAACCGCAGGTGCGGATAAAGTCCAGCGTCTGGCTGAACTCCTCCTCCGTCTCCTCCGGAAATCCGGTAATCAGATCGGTGGTCACGGCAGGACGCTCAAAATACTGATTCAGCAGGTTCACGGACTCCAGGTAGCGAGCCGTGTCATACTTGCGGTTCATGCGTTTCAAGGTTGCATCGCAGCCACTTTGCATGGACAGATGGAACTGGGGGCACAGATTGGGCAGCTTTACCGCACGCCGGCAAAACGCTTCCGTGATGGTTCGAGGCTCCAGACTGCCCAAACGGATCCGCACCTGTGGTGCGGCTTGGCAGATGGCTTCGATCAAGTCGATCAAGCTCTCGCCGTTCTTGAACTCCGCACCCCAGGAGGAGATCTCGATCCCCGTCAGAACGATTTCCCGATAACCCTCCTGTGCCAGTTGCTTCGTCTGCTCCACGGCGGTTTCTTTCGCCAGAGAGCGAATCCGGCCACGGGCATAGGGAATGATGCAGTAGGTGCAGAAATTGACGCAGCCATCTTCAACCTTCAGCATAGCCAGGG
>JAKSQE010000122.1 GCA_024404295.1 Oscillibacter sp. | reverse complement strand
CGATGCGCCCACCACTGCGGATCCGACGGGTCTGGGTGAGCGGCTCCCGGTCAGGGAACAGAATGGTGATGACGGCGCTGGAAGTGATGACAAATACATTGATCTGCGAAGCACCGTAGGCGGTGCCGATACGGGTGACCGTGTCTTCCACACGGTTAATTTCCGCACCACAGGACAACATCAGCTCAGCGGTGTTGAGGAGTTGACTGAGGACTTTTACTTGAATATCTTGTGTCATAGGAACGCTCCTGAAAAGAGGAATAATAGGCTATTATAGAGGTTTTTTTCAATTATGCAAGCAAAAAATGAATCGCTTCTCTGACATATCCGCATGGGGGACAGGCATACAGTACAAAGAACCCATAGAGGAATGAAAGAGGAGCGTATGATGAAGAAAACGGGCAGGAATTGGACGGGATATTTCGTGCCGGCTTTCTCTTCCAAAGTGTCGTGATCGGCGGCGGTTACGGTACCGGTGCGGAGATCGCCCAGTACTTTGCCATGCGGGGGATGTTGGGCGGTGCGTTGGGCTTGATGGTTACCACACTTGTGTGGTCGCTGCTGTGTGCCGTTACGTTTTTGTTTGCGCAGCGGTATCGCACCTTTGATTACCACTCGCTGATGAAGACCCTGCTGGGAAAATGGAGCTTTTTGTATGAGGGATGCTATCTTACGATGCTGCTCATCGTTTTAGGCGTTATCAACGCCACGGCAGGGAGTATGATCGGCAGCTTAGGCTTTAGCCCGTGGCTGGGAGTCGGGATCTTGAGTGGAAGCATTTTCTGGTTAGTGGTCAAGGGGACGGAGGCGGTGGAGAAAGCACTGTCGTTCTGGTCGATCGTGTTGTATGCGGTGTATGCGCTGTTTTTGATCGCAGTTTTTATAAAGTTTGGCAGTAGGATCACAAGTGAGATCGCAAAACATCAAATAAGCGGCAACTGGCTGATGAGCGGACTGCAATATTCCTTTTATAACTTGGGGGTCGTTCCGGCACTGCTTTATACCATTCGGGACATGAAAGACACCCGGGAGGCTGCTATCAGCGGCGCCTTGGCAGGGCTGATCGGTGTGATACCGGCGCTGTTTTTGCTTCTTGCTATGGGGTGTGACTTGCCGATGGTAGTGCAGGCAGAAGTGCCGGTGGCGGCCATTTTTTCCATGCTGCATCATAGATGGCTATTTTGCGCATTTCAAATCGTTCTGTTCGGAACACTCGTTGAAACCGGGACCGGATACATCAAAGCGGTGACGGATCGGGTGGAAACTGCGGTGCGGCATCCGTACGGCACCACTCCGGCCAAGCTGCGCCCCACCGTGACGGCAGGCTTGATCATTTTTGGGGTCGGTGTATCCTCCTTTGGCCTGACGGGATTGGTGGCAAAGGGATATGGAACGGTTTGCTGGGGATTCCTTTTGACCTATGTGTTTCCCATGCTGACGGTGGGAGTCCGTAAAATTTGGCGTGAAAAAAACAAGAGACTTCTTAGATAGCCTTATCACAAAAAAGTCGTCGCAAGCCATACAGCTTGCGACGACTGGTGCCGGTGGTGGGACTCGAACCCACACGGTATCGCTACCAACGGATTTTGAGTCCGTCACGTCTACCAATTCCATCACACCGGCAAAAGAAATATTAAGAACATTCTTATTATAACGGAACTTTCCGTGAAATTCAAGAGGATTTTTACAGAAGTTTCTCATACTGCGATAAGAAATTGAAGGGCATCTTATAACAAGGCTTTCCCTGCAAAAATGAACCCTGGAGCAGAAGCTCCAGGGTTCATTTGTTTTCATCATTTTCCTTCGGAGACTGGCAAAACTCCGCCGGAACAGCTGTAAGTAAGGAGATCTTACTTCTTAGCAGCCTTCTTGGGGTGCATCAGGGTCACAGTGCCCTCGATAGCCAGAACAACAGCCAGGACGACCAGCAGAGCGCCGACGATAGCCTGGACATAGGGACCCCAGTCAGCGCCGCCAGCAGCGATCAGGCCGATCTGAGTCTTGGTGTTCAGGATCAGGGAGATCACGGTGACGAACAGCATGAAGTACATGGGGATGACGAACATCTTGTTGTTCTTGCCGATGTTGCCCAGCCAAGTAGCAACAGCCAGCAGGCCCAGAGCGGCCAGCAGCTGGTTGGCGGAGCCAAACAGAGCCCAGATCTTGGCATAGCCGTTCATGCCCAGCAGGATGCCCAGGATAACGGTGATGCCGGTAGAAACGTACATGTTGGACATGACCTTCTTGAAGCCGGTGACGTTCTCGGGAGTCTCACCCTTGGAACCATCCAGCCAGAACTCCTGGAACATGAAACGGGCCAGACGAGTGGCGGTATCCAGAGAGGTCAGGCAGAAGGAGGAATAGGTCAGAACCAGCAGGGTGTACAGAACGCTGTACACAGCACCGTGGCTGGGATCGATCATGCCAGCGATACCGCCGCCGAACAGGACGGTGGGGCCAGCCTTGGTCCACTCGGGATTCTCCAGAGCGAAACCAGCAACAGCAACGATAACCAGAACAGCCAGGACGCACTCCAGCAGCATGCCGCCGTAAGCGATGGGCTTAGCGTCGGTTTCCTTGTCCAGCTGCTTAGAGGTGGTACCGGAGGAAACCAGAGAATGGAAACCAGAGATAGCACCGCAAGCGATGGTGGTGAACAGGACGGGGAACACGGGCTGAGCGCACTCAGCAGACTGAATCATGGGCAGAGCGGTCAGAGAGGGATGGCCGATGATGCAAGCCACGAAGGCCAGAGCCAGCATTGCGTACAGCAGGAAGCTGGACAGATAGTCACGGGGCTGCAGCAGGATCCACACGGGAGTGACGGAAGCGATAGCGATGTACAGACCGCAGATCCACATCCAGGACTTGGTGGACAGATAGATGGGGTGGAAGTTCATGCCGATCACGATGATCAGAACGATGGCCAGAATGCCAACGATAGAAGCGACGCTCATGGGAGCGTTACGACGATAGACACAGAAGCCAAAGATGATAGCGATGACGATGAACAGCAGGGAGACCATTGCCACGCGGGCATTGCTCTCGGAAGCGACCATGTCCAGAGCACCAGTCTCGGTGAAGGTTGCACCGAAGGTACCAGCAACGATGGAAGCGAATGCTGCAACGACCAGGATCAGGGTCAGATAAGCGAAGGTCAGGAACAGCATCTTAGCGCGCTTGGACATGTTATCGGAGATGATACCACCGATGGACTTGCCGCCGTGACGCACAGAAGCGAACAGAGCGCCGAAGTCATGGACACCGCCGAAGAAGACACCGCCGACCACGATCCAAGCCATGCAGGGCAGCCAGCCGAAGCCGAACTTCAGAGCAGAGATAGGACCGGTGATGGGGCCTGCACCAGCGATAGAAGAGAAGTGGTGGCCCATCAGGACGGGGGCCTTTGCGGGGACATAGTCAACACCATCTTCCATGGTGTGAGCGGGGGTAGGCAGATTGCCTTCACCAACGCCCCACTGCTTGCACAGCCAGCGACCATAGAAAAGGTAACCGCAGACAAGCAGAGCAACGCCGATGATGAGAAGTACTAAACCGTTCATTGAATACTCTCCCTTCATTTACTTTGCTCTGGAGCAAAAATTTTGCTCCAAAGTTTTTCGAGCATCTTTCCCGGCTGGATTGGAAAGAACGCCCATTGTAGAACATTCGATTGCAGCTATGTGATACTCCATCCAGCCATGGAGTGCCAGCCGATAGTTTTTCCGGAAGCGATACTTTTTGATCATTTCTTTGGCTTCCGGATCGATGGTGTCCGCCAGGATCACCAGCGTGACATAGGAACACA
>JAKSQE010000121.1 GCA_024404295.1 Oscillibacter sp. | reverse complement strand
CTCTTTCCCGTCTGAAAGATAAAGGAATTGGCGAAGGGAAGACGCGCGAGGATCATGCAGGCACAATGAATCAGCTGTTTGCAGCGTATGCAACAGGAAAAGATAATAAGGAGTTGCTGTCCATTTTAGGGGAAGCTGCCTTAACTCCAACTGATTTACTGTATGCTAAATTTGCGGATGAATTTGAGCGCCGATATGTAAATCAAGGATATGAAGAAAATCGTTCCATTCAGGAGACGTTGGACTTAGGCTGGGAACTGCTAAGCATTCTTCCGAAATCTGAATTGAAGCGAATTAAACCCGAACTGATCGATAAATACTGGCCCTTAAATGAGGAAACTTAGGAGGGGCGGATATGCCAAGCAACACAATCATTCCAACCCGCATGGAACTTACCCGGTTAAAAGGTAAACTGCGTACCGCACAGCGCGGATACAAATTGCTGAAGGATAAGCGGGATGAGTTGATGAAGCAGTTTTTGGATACTGTACGGGAAATGCGCCGGCTCCGCGAGGAAGTTGAAACAGAGCTGATGAGAGTGCATAATTCTTTTACTGTTGCTGCAGCACGAATGGGCGCAAAAGAGTTGGAACAGGCATTGCTGTTTCCTAAACAAACGGTTCAACTGACCCAATCTTCGAAAAATATCATGTCGGTAAATGTGCCAATCTACCATTTTCATGCGAAGACAGAAAATGACACTGACATTTTCCCCTACGGTTTTGCGGAGACGACAGGTGAACTGGATACCGCCGTGACAGCACTGAACCAAGTGTTCCGGAAAATGCTGAAGTTAGCTGAGATTGAGAAAGCGGCGCAGTTGATGGCGGAGGAGATTGAGAAGACGCGTCGCCGGGTCAATGCGCTGGAATATGTGGTGATTCCCGATACGCAGGAGACCATTCGTTATATCACCATGAAACTGGACGAAAATGACCGATCCACTACCACGCGCTTAATGAAGGTGAAGGATATGCTGATCAAGCAAGTTCTGGAGGAAAAGAAAAGTACCACAAAAGAAGTCATTGAGGCCTTTGCGACTGGAGAACGTCAAGTTTAGTGGAATGAAAAAGAGGGATCGGCTGTTATTTGAAAAAAGATTTATAGAAAAAGAAGAAAGCACGTTTGGTATGGTACCAAACGTGCTTTTATTGTGGAAAATGTTTGTACTTTACAGCAGTGTGATACCAGCGGCTTCACACTTTTCGTTGGTCTCGGCATCCCACAGACTGGCCTGTACCTCGCCAATATGGCAGGTACCGATCAGCAGCATGCACAGACGGCTCTGACCGATGCCACCGCCCATGGTTAGGGGCAGTTCGCTGTTCAGCAGCATCTTATGGAAGGGCAGCTCCCGACGCTCCTCGCAGCCGGCCAAAATCAACTGGCGGGCCAGAGATTCTTCATCTACACGAATACCCATGGAAGAAATTTCAAAAGCGCGCTCCAAAACAGGGTTCCACATGAGAATATCGCCGTTCAATGCCCAATCGTCATAGTCAGGAGCACGGCCATCGTGCTTAATGCCGGACTTCAGTTTGTCGCCAATCTGCATCAGGAAAACGGTGTGATGCTCACGGCAGATGGCGTTTTCGCGCTCCTTGGTTGTCATGTCAGGGTACAGATCCTCCAGCTCCTGGGTGGTGATGAAGAACACTTCGCGATCCAACTTGACATGCAGAGAGGGGAATGCAACATTCAGTGCTTCGCTGGTCTCACAAACAGCAGCTACAATGGCACGAACAGTGGACTTCAGGAAGGTTACATTGCGATCTTCCCGAGAAATGATCTTCTCCCAGTCCCACTGATCGACGTAGATGGAGTGCAGATTATCAACTTCCTCATCACGACGAATGGCGTTCATGTCCGTATAGAGGCCTTTGCCCTCATGGAAGCCGTAACGTTTCAAAGCAAGACGTTTCCATTTCGCCAGAGAGTGAACAACCTCACCGGTGGCACCTACATCGGGAATATCAAACTGAACGGGACGTTCCACACCGTTCAGGTTATCGTTCAAACCGGAATCGTCCGTAACAAACAGAGGAGCAGATACGCGACGCAGATTCAGCGCATTGCTCAAATTGGTCTGAAAAGAATCCTTGATGAAAGAAATAGCCCGCTGTAGCTCGTAGTTGGGCAGGGGAGGTTGATAGCCATGGGGGATAAACAACTGACTCATGATTTTGCCTTCTTTCTTACTTGAGTTTTTCCATGCCTAATTTCAGGCGACGGAGGGTTTCGTCTTTGCCGAGGATATGGCAGATCTCAACAGCGCCGCCGGGCGTAACCAGCTTGCCGGCAGCAGCGATACGAACGGGCCACATCAATGTAGCGTTCTTTACTTCCAAAGAGGTAGCCAGATCGATCAGGGTGTCGTGGATGGCATCTACCGTCCAGTCGTTGATGGCTTCCAATGCGGGGATGACTTTGCTCAGCATCTCCAGAGAGACCTCGGAATTGGTTTTCGATTTTTTGTTTGTGAAGAACTCTACATCATATTCAGGCAGAGTATCAAAGAAGTCCACCTTTTCGGGAATTTCGGTCAGCTTTTCGCAGCGAGCCTGCAGCAAAGAGGCAATGGCTGCAACGTCGATAGCGGGGTTCTTCACACTTTCACGGATATAGGGCTCAGCAACCTTTGCAAAGTCGGCAGGCTCCATAGCTCGGAGATAAGTGGCGTTGAAATAGGTCAGCTTCTCAATATCGAAAATTGCGGGAGACTTGGAAATGCCGGCAATGTCAAAAGCGGCTTCCAGTTCCTTCAGGGAGAAGATCTCCTGCTCAGCTTGTTCACCCTTGGGAGACCAGCCCAACAGCGTGACATAGTTCAAAATGGCCTCGGTCAAATAACCTTGCGCTTTCAAATCTTCATAGGAGGGGTCTCCGTGACGCTTGCTCATCTTATTGTGGGCATCACGCATGACGGGAGAGCAGTGGACATAGGTGGGAACCTCCCAGCCAAATGCCTCGTACAACAAATTATATTTCGGAGCGGAGGAGAGGTACTCGCTGCCACGAACAACATGGGTAATTCCCATCAGGTGGTCGTCAATGACATTCGCGAAGTTATAGGTGGGAAGGCCGTCCCGCTTCAGCAGCACCTGGTCATCCAGCGTGGAATTTTCCACAGTGATATCACCGAAGGATACATCGTGGAACGTGGTTGTACCCTCGTGGGGAATTCTTTGACGAATGACATAAGGCTTGCCGGCAGCCAGATTGGCAGCAATCTCCTCGGCACTCAGATTACGGCAGGGGTCATCTCCACGGTTAAATTCACCGGAATCCTCCTCAGATTCCGTTTTCTCGCAGAAGCAATAGTAAGCAGCACCGCGCTGTACCAACAACTCGGCATATTTGCCGTAAGTGTCACGGCGCTCAGACTGAATATACGGAGCCACGGGACCGCCGATGTCGGGGCCTTCGTCATGGGTCAGACCGCACTCGGCCATGGTGCGGTAGATAACATCAGTGGCACCTTCTACTAAACGCCCTTGATCGGTATCCTCGATGCGGAGGATGAACGTGCCGTCAAAATGGCGTGCGATCAGGTAGGTGTACAGGGCAGTACGCAGATTGCCAACGTGCATATAGCCGGTAGGGGAAGGAGCAAAACGGGTACGGACTTTGCCATGAGGAATTTTTGCTTCCATCTCCTCAAAATACTTCATATCCAGAGCCATGGATCAAAACCTCCAGTTGGAATTTATTACATAAAATAACAAATTACATTATCTCTATTTTATAAGAGGATGTCAAGAATGGATTGCAATTTTCACAAAAAGAAGGTATACTTTTATTTTGTAAAATAAGGCATTGTGCAGCATAGAAGATTACAAAC
>JAKSQE010000120.1 GCA_024404295.1 Oscillibacter sp. | reverse complement strand
TAGCTCTACCGCAAACGCAAACGTTTCTGACGCATTGCTCCGTGCTATGAACGCTGGTGTTCTCTCCTCTGGCGAAGTTTCCATGTTAGAAAAGGATCCCTTCCGTCGTGCAGAGTTGGTATATCTCTCTTTCTACTCACTCAGCGCAGACATGCCTAACGGTACGCAGACCCTTGCCGACACGCTGAGTCAGAAAAGGGTCTTTACCGCAAGCGCATGGCGTTCGGCACAGAGAATGGTCTCTTCTCAACGTCTCTAAGCGAATCTTCGGGCAAACTCTTCACCACATATGCTGAATCGCATACTATGGATTGAGGTCGATGAGATCGACCTACATCTCAATCTCATAGGAGGTTCCGATATGTGCTGTAATAATGGTAACTGGGGCGGCGGGAACTGTTGCTGGATCATCATCCTGCTGATTATCATCTGGTGCTGCTGCGGTAACAACTGCGGTGGTTGCGGTAACAACTGCGGTAACAACTGCGGCAATTGCGGCGGTTGCGGTTGCTAAAAAGTAAGTATTCCCGTGTCCACAAGGGCACGGGAATATTTTATCTCCAAGAATCGTCTTGACTTTACTCGCATTTTCAGTAAAATAGAGAAAGTAAGTTTATCGGGGTGTTGCGCAGTTGGTAGCGCGCCTGCTTTGGGAGCAGGAGGTCCAGAGTTCGAGTCTCTGCACTCCGACCAATGCCGGTGAGATGATAAATCTCGCCGGCATTTTTCTTGTTTACACCGTTCTGCATCGGCAAGTTGCTTTCTCATCGCAAATCCTGACCGGATTATCGGACCGGATTCGCTATATGCTATTTACAGCCGTAAACATTCGCACTATTACATGTTTAACCTTTTTGATTGGAAAGGCCGCACCGAGTTCTTGCGTTTCAAACATATCATTGCCGAATTCCGGTATCGTCCGGAGCAGATCTGCAGCGTTTATAAAAAGATTTCACTGAATCGGAGGGATGATACATATGATCGCTTGTATCTTGTTCATTGCAGGGATAATTCTCCTTGTATCTCTTCTCAAAAACCGTTCGAATCCATCCCAAAAGAACCATCCGCAGGCCAAAACCGTCAAAACAGTCCGCTGCCCGACATGCGGTGCGCAGGCGATTGTACGCGGGCGCACATGGGATTGCGGTTACTGCGGCGATTGCGGTAATTACAGCTCGTTAAAATGACTTCTGTGTGGTCATTTTTTCAACAATTGCAGAATTTACGCGCGACCGACTTTTGCAGTCGATCGCGCGCTTTCGCTCTATCCTTGCCTGAGACGGAACATTCATCCTATGGCAGTCTGACGGCCAGCGGACTTGCTGTAAAGCCTGTGAGAAATGGACACCACCGTCCGGTTCTCTGCCGCCTTTTGCAATGCATCCAACACCAAATGCTCCGTTTCTGCATCCAGATTGGCAGTTATTTCGTCCAGCAGCAAAATCTCCGGATCTGCCGCCACCGCTCGGGCGATCGACAGCAGTTGAAATTGCCCTTGTGAGAACAACGATTCTGTACACGGCGTATCATACCCCTTCGGCAGGGCGCAAATAACATCATGAAGCCCCACCAGCTTTGCTGCAGATACAACGTCACTCAGGGAAATGCGGTCATCCCACAGGGAGATCTGTTCGACCACTGTGCCGGGCACCAGACGGAAGGACTGTTCCACATAGCCAAACAGATGTCGCCGTAGCTTAGCCGGTACTTCTGCTGCCGGACTGCCTAAAACAGACACGTTACCGCTGTCCGGTTGATACAGGCCAAGAAGCAACTTGAATATCGTACTCTTTCCGGCACCAGTACGGCCCGTCAGTGTGACCGTCTCTCCTCGTCCTACTTGCCAGGTGCAGCCGTGCAGCACCTCCTGCTTACCGTCATAGCTGAAATGTAAATCCTCCAATGCAACCGCAGGCGCACCACTTCCCTGCAACGTTTCTGCTGTGAGGGTTTCGTTCGCATCCGCCTGCTCCGGCTGGTTCAAAAACTCTCGAATCCGCTGAATACCTGCCATGGCAGATTGTATGTTCTGGATTTCCATGCCGATGCTCTCCAACGGGGTAAAGACCTTGCCCACATAGTTGGTCACAGCCACCGCCGAGCCGACAGTCATGCCAAACAACGCCTGCCAACTACCGCCCAAAGAGGCGCAGAGCATCATGACCGCCACCACCAATGCGCTCATAACCGTGATGATGGGGGAATAGATGGCATCATAAAAGTTGGAACGCTCTACCGCACGGAAGCTGTCCTCCAAAGCCTCTCCGTAGCGCTGCTCCATGTAGCTCTCTCGGGCCATGACATGGATCATGCGGATGTTTCGGATGGTTTCCGGCACATGGTGTGTAACACGGCTGACCGCCTTGCGGTTGTCCAGATGCGCTGCCAACATTCGCTTTTGGAAAACACGAGTGAGTTTGAATAGAACCGGGGTCAAAAGCAACAGTAAAATTCCCAAACCCCGGCTTTTCACAAAGATAACTGCCACAATGCTGCATACTTTGCAAATGTCCACTGCCATGCTGACAATGCCGGAGGCAAACAATGCCTCTACGGTATCCACATCGCCTACGAAGCGAGACACGGTGGCGCCGGGATCCTGCGAGGTGTAATACTGTGCCGGCAGTCTGGACAGCTTTTCACACATGGCGCTTCGCAGTCCTCGGGTAATGCGCTGACCCAGCACGGTAATGAGGAATTCCTTTCCTGCATCGAACAGGCCCGACAATCCCAGCATAGCAAAATACAATACTGCCAAAGGCAACCCCGGAGCTTCACCCGCCGTCATGCGGTCCACTGCGCGCTCCAGTACCAATGGCGGCAGTAAGCCAAACACAATGGCCCCGATAATCGTTAGCAGCAAAACCACTGTCAGCGCTTTTGCTTGTAGCAATGTAGTCAACAAAATTGCTTTCAGAGAAGTTTTATGCTTCATGGCCGTCACCTCCCTTTGTCTGCGCCCAGTAGAGATTGGCATAAGCCGGACAATCCCGCAGGAGACTTTCATGGGTGCCGCAACGAACAGTTCCCTGTTCCATCCACAACACCTGGTCCATCTCCGGGAAACAGTTCAGTCGGTGGGACAGCAGCAGAATAACGCTGTCGTTGGCTAATGCTCGAAGGTTTGCCATGATCTCCCGTTCCGTGGTTTGATCCACAGCAGAGAACGGGTCGTCTAAAATCAGCAACGGGCGCCCGCCGCACAGGGTGCGAGCCAATGCCAGTCTGGCCTGCTGACCGCCGGAAAGACGGATGCCGGCGCTGCCCACCAACGTTTGCAATCCATTGGGCATTTCCGATACTTCTCGGTCAAAGCACACGGCTTTCAGCCAGGGTTCCGGACTGCCGGATTCGCCCAACAGTACATTGTCCTCCACCGTGGCGGAAAGCAATTCCGGCTGATGGCCCAAATAGCCCACAGTGCCGCTGAGTTCCGGCGCTGTCAGGTCACGCAGCTCTTTTCCGGCAAATCGTATGGTACCGCTGTAAGGCAATTCCCGCAGGAACACCTTCCCCAGCGTGGACTTGCCGCAGGCCACAGGGCCGGTAATGCCCACAATTTGTCCCGGTTGGGCGGAAAAAGAGATATCATGTAAAATCTCTGATCCGTTGGGATAGGCAAAGCACAGATGATCCACCCGCAGTTCCCCGCTTTCAGCAAGAACAGCCGGCGCCGAGGGTTGCATTTCACTGAGGAGTGGGTGAACACGTTTCCATGATACCTGCGCTTTCTGCACGGCATTAAACAGCTTGGCGGACTTGGAAGCTTTGGAGGAAAGCTTGGTAAATGCCGCAAGAAATGCTGTAAAATCTGCTACGTCCCACAGTCTCCACCCCTGTCCAGCCACATTCCGGCCACCCAGCCAGAGGATGCAGACGGCACCCAGCATGGAGATCGCCAGATATAATGGCGGCATCGTGTTTTCCCACAGATTGGCAGACACCGCTTTTTTC
>JAKSQE010000012.1 GCA_024404295.1 Oscillibacter sp. | reverse complement strand
TGCCTGCTGTTCCATGTTGTACTCGTAGGTGGACTGTTTGCCCATCTCCTTGGCTTCCTCGTGGTCAATGGCATACTGTTCGGGATTCTCGTGGACGGTAGGCTTCTTGTGATGGCTCTTCTGGGCATTCTTGGCGGCCTCCTCGGCCTCATAAGCGGCTGTTACCTCCGGATCCAGCTTGGGACCCTGATTCATGGCATCGCCGATCTGCAGAGTGCCGTCCTCGGAGAGAGTGGCCTCTGCCTTGTTCTTCAGGGAGAAGCGGGGCTCATCCGGATGGGTGGGGCTTTAGAGTAGCTCTGCATGCCCTGCTGATGGGCCTTCTAGGTTTTGTAAGACTTGGTCTTGATGCCGCTGCGGGCCAGGAAGCGGGCGAAACGACCGGGTCTGGGGACAGGTGCGGGCTCTTCCGGCTCCTGAAGCTTCATTTCGCTGGCCAGATTGGTCAGCTCCTTACCGGAGCAGAGTCGATTCTTGTTTGCCATGAAGGGCACCATCTTGTTATCACCGTAGGTGACGAACACCGGCTGGGAGAGGTTCATGTGGTTGCGGAGGGCATCACCGCTGAGCAGCTGGGGAGCTGCGCCGCTTTTCTGAGGATTGCCGGCGTAGACACGGAGCTGAGAGAGGTCAAACTGCTTGCCGTCATCCATCCGCTCGGAAAAGTACTTGGAGAAATAGGCCATTGCCTGTACATCCAGAGATTCGTTTTTATTCAGTTTGTATTCCATAAGAATGCCTCCTGTAGATTGCCGCTGTCTGCGGCGTTTTCGTTCTTTCTAAGTGCAGTCTAACACTGGGAAGGGTGCAGAAAGGGTGCAAATTCCATATTTTTTCTAAAAAAAATATTTTTGTGCTTGATTACACGGCAGAAAACAGGAAAAAAGCAGGCGGCCTTTCGGCCGCCTCAATTTCATATTTCCATTATTTGCGATATCCTTTGCGGATTCTTCTCCGGCGAACGATGGTCCTGATCACCAAGAAAATCAGCAGGCACAGCAGCAAAACGACCGCCAGAACCACCCAGCTGATCCAGTTCCAGCCAACCAGAAGTTGACCGGGAACGAATCCACGGTTTACCTGCTTACTGCCGTTTTGTTCTGCATTTGCATAATACTCCGGCATTCCCTGCTTGCCCATCTGCTCCAGATAAGCAGCCAGTGCATACCATTCCTTGATCTCGTTGCCATCCTTGTCATAAAGAATGCGAGTAGAGAAATCCGTGATAAGCTCGCCGTACTCGTCCTTAGGCTCCAAAGACAGCAGTCCCATAGATTTGCTCTTCACCGTGCCCAGCATCTGTGCGGAATACATTCCCGTGACCACACGGTACAGTTGCTCATCGTCTATGTCTGCTTCCTTCGCCATACCACAGTCATAACCCACAAAGGGCTCCACCAGTTTTGCGTCATAGACGCGGTTAAAGAACATGCGATTGGTGTTGAAAGAATATGCTACCCCGCTCATATAGAGCTGCGCCGCAGGCATGATGGGAGTAACGGAAGCGTCCACCTCCATAGCTGCTTTCAGTTCCTTGCCGGTGAGATACACATCCACCAGAGGGAATCCGGAAGTGCCATCCTCACCCACACCCATAGACAGCACATCGAAGGCCATGGACGTGGTGATATTACCGGCAGCCAGGTCTGCACGAAGCACGCCGTCAGCGGTGACGGTTATGGTATGTCCGTCATAATGTGTGGCTTCCAGATTGTCCACGGCCCACTGGAAGGCATCTGCCACCAGCATACCCACGCAGTTGTTTTCCTGATAACCGTAGGTGGGCTTGATCATGGTAAAGTTTGTTGTGGTCAGCACTTGATCATAGGTCAGGCCGTAGCGGGCCAGATAGGTCGCGCCTACCTGCTCCTTCCACTGTTCGACAAGCTGTGCCATCTGGGCATCGTCCTTCTGAGTCTGGTCAATCGGGATCAGGCGGTAATCCTCCACCGTCTTTTCTGCCTTGCCGTAAGTTCCCTTCACTGTCAGCACACCCAGATTTTCGCAGTAAGGGCCGCAGGAAACGATCAGCGTATCATTCACCACCAAAGGTTCGGTCAGAATGGAATGGGTATGTCCGGAAACAATGACATCAATACCATCCACGGCTTTGGCCAGCAATTCATCCTCGGACTTCTTCTGATTTTCGTCCGTTCCGCTGTGGGAAAGGCAGATAATGACCTGTGCGCCCTGTTCTTTCAAAGATGCCACACAGTGCTTTGCCGCATCGGCAGCATCTGTCAGCGTAAAGCCGGAGGTAGGTGCACAGTCGTTGGAGTCCACACCCATCAGGCCAAAGATGCCATAGGTCACACCACCTCGCTCCAGCAGCATGGTCTCCTCCACGCCGTAGCGATCCATGGCGGCTTGGATATACGCCTTGTCAGGGTTGTCGTCTGCCGGAGCATAGTTTGCCTCCAGCAGAGCGGGCAGCGCCTCGCCGCTGTCTACTGCGGCATTCAGCATTTCTCCAAAGCCGTGACCCTTGTGGTCAAATTCATGGTTGCCAATGGTGGTCGCATCATAGCCCAATGCCCCCATGGTGCGCAGCTCAGCACCCTCTGTGGTATAGAGGGTCTGCACCAGAGAGCCAATGGAAAAGTCACCGCCGTCCAGCACCAGTGCATCAGGGTGCTTGGCACGCTCGGCATCGATGACTGTTTTCAGTCGAGCATAGCCGCCGCTCTCGCCGCCATCGGTAGGCTGCGGGAGGAAATGGGAATGCAGGTCGTGGGTAAACAGGATCGTCGTTTCCCACTCCTCTTCCGCCGGAGTAGCCGCCACAGAGGTGACAGAACACAGCATCAGGCAAGCCAGAGCTGCACATAACAGAGAGCGAATCCGTTTCATCTTTTTTCCTCTTTCTGTTTCCATATTTTCTATCCTTATTTTGTCCTTTCAGCATACCATATTTTTCCGATTTCGCAATGTTTTTTCCAAAAAATTCGGCCAAAATACACCACAAATATCGCAGGAAACTGCGGAAATACTATTTTCGACCGAATTTTAAGAAAAGAGGCATTTTTATGAGTAAACGAATTGTGATCGCGCTGGGCGGTAACGCTTTGGGCAATACTGCACAGCAGCAGCTTCAACTGGTGCAGGAAACGGCTCGTCCCATTGCGGATCTGATCACCTCCGGCAATGAGGTCATCATTGCCCACGGCAACGGGCCGCAGGTGGGCATGATCAATACCGGCCTTTCCTCCGCCGCCGAGCAGGGCTCAATTCAGGCGGATATGCCGTTCCCTGAGTGCGGTGCGATGAGTCAGGGCTATATCGGCTATCATCTGCAAAATGCTTTGGGAAATGAGTTACGAGACCGTGGACTGAAAAAGGATGTAGCTACCGTGGTGACACAGGTACTGGTAGATGAACACGACCCCGCTTTCCGCCATCCCACCAAGCCGGTAGGCGCTTTCTATGATAAGGAGACCGCTGACCGCATCGCCAATGAAAAGGGCTACACCATGGTTGAGGACTCCGGCCGTGGCTACCGTCAGGTGGTGGCCTCTCCCAAGCCGGTGGATGTCATTGAGCAAAACACCATCCGTTCGTTGGTCGATAATGGCTGTGTAGTCATTACCGTAGGCGGTGGTGGAATTCCCGTCATTCGCAAAAACGGCAAACTTCTGGGCACTCCAGCCGTCATTGATAAGGACTTTGCCTCGGCGAAACTGGCAGAACTGCTGGACGCCGATCTGCTCATCATCCTGACTGCCGTGGAAAAAGTTGCTATCAACTTTGGCAAGCCTGATCAGAAAAATTTGGATCGTCTGACTCCTCAAGAAGCTCGCCGCTATATGGACGAGGGGCAATTCGCTCCCGGCTCCATGCTGCCCAAGGTGCAGGCTGCTTTGCAGTTCGCCGAAAGCAAACCGGGCCGCACTGCACTCATTACGCTGTTGGATAAAGCCGCCGACGGCATTGCCGGCCGCACCGGCACCCGGCTCAGCGCCTGACAAAAAAGAACGCCCTATCGACGATAGAGCGTTCTTTTTATAATTTGACTTATTTTTTCAGCAGCTTTTCCAACTGCGCCACATTCACAAGGTTAACCGTTTCAAAGCGGCCCTTATAGAAAACAGCCCAATTGTTAAACACACAGGGCAGTCCCTTTGCTTTCTGCAAGGTATCAACCTGCAAAAAAGATGCCGGAATCATATGCTCTGCACAATACTGCTTCAATATCTCGATCTGCTGATACACGAATGGGCATTGCAGATCGTAATAGATGGTCAGTTCTTCGCTGTCGATCCGCTCCCGTTTCGCACTCGGTGCAAACTGCGGTACCGTTCCGTCAAAGGACAGCGCCAGCAGTTCATAGCCACTCTCTGTACTGTCCACCACTTCAAAGCCATACTTTTTCGCAAAAGACTGGTCGGACAGCCACGCTTTCTGCTTCGCCGCGCCCAACATGCACACGCCGGATTTCCCTGTTGCCTTTGCATCAGCCAGACAGTACTCCATCAGCGCCTTGCCATAGCCGTTTCCCTTTGGTTCTCCGTTGACCCAAAGGCAATAGATGTATAAATAATTGTCTCCGGCAACAGGTGTCCATGCTATTTCCAGCGGAGCATATTCGATAAATGCGCAGCCTTTGACATTCAGTTTGCGGAAAACATGTCCCTCTTTCAGCCGTTCCGCAAGCCACTGCCGCTTTGCCTCTACACCGGGATGGGGCTTTTTGCTCCGAATGATGCAGCACAAATGCTCTTCGGCAAGATTATTCGAGGTAAGATTGATAAATTCAGAATCCATATGTCACTTCAAGTGGTTTTCTGCTGCTGTCAGGATATTCCGCATCAGAACGGCACGGGTCATGGGGCCGCATCCGCCGGGGACAGGCGTGATGTAAGAGGCTTTCGGTTCCACATTGGCAAAGTCCACATCGCCGCAGAGCTTGCCCTCTGCATTTCGATTCATGGCAACATCGATGATGACCGCTCCATCCTTCACCATATCCGCTGTGACGGTATTCACCTTGCCCACAGCGGAAACCAAAATATCCGCTTGGCGGGTGATCTCGGCCAAGTTCTCCGTCTTAGAATGGCAGATCGTGACGGTTCCACTCTGCTGCAGCAGCAAAGACGCCATGGGCTTCCCCACGATATTGCTGCGGCCCAGCACCACACAATGCTTTCCTGCAACGGGTATGTGGTACTCCTCCAGCATTTCCATGACACCTGCCGGAGTGCAGGGCCGAAACACCGGCTCTCCGATGGTCAGCTTACCCACGTTATAGGGGTGGAAACAGTCCACATCCTTATCTGCGGCAATGCGGTTGATGACCGGTTCTTCATCCAACGGTTTCGGTAGCGGCAGCTGTACCAGGATGCCATCTACCTCAGGGTTGGCATTCAGCTCGTCAATGAGTTTCAGCAATTCCTGCTGGGTCGTCTCTGTGCTCAAACGGTACGGAAAGCTCCGCATTCCGCATTCCGCCCAGTCTGCCTCCTTGCCTCGAACATAGACCTGAGAGGCGGGGTTTTCGCCCACCAGCACGACAGCCAGACCCGGCTGGCGGGGCAGTTTTACCGCTTCCGCCGCCACTTCCGCCTTGACCTTTGCCGCCAGTGCTTTTCCGTCAATCCGTGTTGCCATGCGCTTCCTCCTCCGGCACTTCTTCTGTGCTTTCTGCTGCCGGTTCTGTCAGCACAGCATCTACCATCGCTTTCTCTTCTGCTGCCACCGTTGCCAAGCGAGCTTCTTCCGCAGCCATACGATTGACCCAGAGCGTTTCAGATGTCCGTTTTTTGATTTTAATATGATAGAACATCATTCCCACGGCCACCAGAACCAGAACCATACTCAACGCCTGAGACACACGAATGGGTTCCCCCATCAGTTCCCAGTCAAACAAATACAGGCTGTCCGTCCGCAGGCCTTCGATCCACGTACGGCCCAGACCGTACCACAGCAGGTAGAAGCAGGTGTTCTCGCCGTCAAAGCGGCGGGCTTTCGACACTACAAACAGGATCAACAGCAGTCCCACCAGATTCCACAGGCTCTCATACAGGAAAGTGGGGTGTACTTCCACGCTCTGATACTGGCTGACCCACAGCTTCATGCGCCAGGGCAGCGTAGTCTCCGCACCGAAAGCTTCTCTGTTTACAAAGTTTGCCCAACGGCCGATGATCTGGCCCAGAAGCAAGCCCTGTGCGCCAAGATCCGTCATGGCCAGATAGGGGATCTTCTTTATGTGGGTATAGACCCCAACGACGATCAAAGCCATGATCACAGAACCGTAAATTGCAAGGCCGCCATCCCAAACAGCGATCATGTTGCCCCAATTCAAGCTGCCGTCCGCATTTCGGTACATATCCAGATAAAACAGCACATAGTAAAGTCGAGCGCCGACGATACAAAACGGAACAGACCAAAGTGCCACATCCATAGCGTGGTCTTCCGTCAGGCCATACTTCGGAGCCAGCTTCATGCACAGGAACAATCCCGCCAGCATACCGACCGCCAAAATGATGCCATACCAATAGATGCCGTGTCCGACATGGATCGCAATGGGATCCATGGTCATTTCCCAGTCTCCAAACAAGCCGGGAAAGCTGACCGGCATATTCTTCAAAGCAGTCATTGTTTTTCCTTCTTTCTCTTATGCCTCTTTCGGCACGATCAGGCTGAGCACTGCATGCTCCTCCGTAATGTTCTCCGCCAGGAAAGCACGAACATCTTCCGCAGTTACCGTTTCAAATTCCTGCGGGAACTTCAGGGGATCAAAGCCGTTAAAATATCCTTCGGTCATGGCAACGGCAATGGTCTCAAAGGAGTTCAATCCACGCAGTTCCGAGCCATAGGCCGCCTTCTTCACTCGCTGGAAGAATTCTTCGTCAACGCCTTCCTCCACCAAGCGCCGTGCTTCCTTGCAGATCTCGGCACTGACGGTGTGTGCGTCTTTGCTGTCACCGCCGGCATACAGATAAGCCACACCGGGCATCATTTCAAAGGCACCGCCGAAGCTGGTGTTGATCAGTCCCTTTTCATACAGTCTCTGATACAAGGGGCTGGAATCTCCCAGCAGGATATCACAAGCCAGATCGCCGATGATGTCCATGCGCAGGTAATCCGGTCCGGGTGCCACAGGTTTGCATTTGAAGCCGATCAGGAACTGAGGCGCAGAAACCTCCATGGCAAGAGAGATCTCTTTCTGCGCCACTTCCTCCGGCTCTTCCCCATAGTCCCGCTCAATGACAGGGCCGCTGAGCTTGGGCAGCACCCGATTGGCAAGGTCAACGACGTGCTGCGGATCCACATCACCCACCACGGTCAAGACCATGTTGGAGGGTGTGTAGAATGCCCGATGGCAGTCATACAAGGTCTGTGCTGTGATATGAGAAATACTCTCCACCGTACCGGCAATGCTGGTGCGGGCCGCATGGTTTTGATACATCGCCTGCAGCATTCGGGTGTAGATCTGCCAGTCGGGATTATCCTCGATCATACGGATCTCCTGACCGATAATGCCCTGCTCTTTTGCCACACTTTCATCCGTAAAGTACGGAATGGACACAAAGGAAAGCAGGATCCGCAGGTTCTCTTCGAAATGCTCGGTAGAATCAAAATAATAGCCGGTCATGGCATTTGCCGTAAAAGCATTGGGTTCTGCACCGTTTTTAGCCAGTTCCTGCAAGGCGTTGCCCTCTCGGGTGTCGAACATCTTGTGTTCCAGATAATGAGCAATGCCTGCCGGGGTATCTTCCCATGTTCCATCCAGGCAAAAACGGGTATCCATGCCGCCGTAACGAGTGGCAAAGAAGGCATACTTCTTGGTATAGCCGGGTTTTGATACCACATAGATCTGCAGGCCGTTTTCTAACGTCTCCCGGTAGACCGCTTCGCCGATCCGATCATAAAAGGTCTGTTTCATTCGGCAGCCTCCTTTCCCTTCAGGAAGTAGACGGTATCCAGTTTCACCGTCTGCATAGCCTGACAGATACGCTCCGGTGTCACCTGCATCACTTCCTCAGCCAACTCAGAGGGTGTTTCCGTATGGCCGGTGGCAGCCTGTCCCAAATAGAAGTTTTCCAATTTACCCTGGGAGTCATTCATAGACGTATAAGCATTCAGTAAGGTCGCCTTTGCGCCCTCGATTTCCCAGTCCTCCCAATCGCCCTGCTGCACCGCAGCCAGCTGGGCGAGGATCTCATCATAGGATTTCTGATAATTTTCAAATTCAATGCCGGAGGAGACCGTGATCAGTCCCTTCTGGCGGTGATACACCGAAGAAGCATAGTAGCACAAAGACAGCTTCTCTCGCACGTTCAAAAAGAGCTTGGAATTGCTGGAACCGCCAAACAGGGTATTGCCCATCAGCAAAGCCGCTGTGTCGTCACTGCCGCAGGAAAAGCCCATACCGAGTTTTCCCTGCGTGACATCCATTTGCTCTTCCACATACTGTGCCTTTTCACGGCCTATATGGGGCAGCGCCACAGCGATCTCTTCCACCCGCTCCCGGGGCAGGGTGGAAAAAGCTGCGCGAAGTGCCTGCTCCACTCGCTCCAAGTCAGCACTGCCGCAATAGAGCAGTTCCAGTCTGGCGGTAGAGATCAGTTTTTTATATTGTGCATACAGCTTTTGGGGCTGCAATTTTTCCACGTCTTTTTCGCTGCCCAGTCTGGGGATGGCATAGGCCTCCTCTTTGCACAGGCTCTGCAGCAAACGGGCATCCGCATAGTCCCGCTTATCGTTGAGGATCGAGCGGATCGCATCCACCAGATTCGTCTTCTCGCTCTCAAAATACTCCGGAACAAAGCGGCCGTGGCGGGTAATGGGGTCGCAGATCAGCTCGCCCAGCAGTCCGGAAACCGGCTCCAGCAGTTTCTCATTTTGTGGGGCAAATCGATCATCGATGAAGCCTGCCACAAATCCCACGCACTGGTTTTCGCCCTTTTTCCGCACGGTATAGTCAATGCTGGCGCCGTACAAGCTGTCCAGCTTCGCAGACAATGCCCCCATATCAGGGCAGCCGACTGTGCCACGGCGCAGGACAGCAGAGATCAGCGCATTGGCTCCGGCAGTCTCCTGCTGCAAAGGTGTGACAAACTGGGCGGATAACAAACTTGTCTTAAACTTTCGCCCCGGCAGATAGGTCAAATACACGCCGTCTGCCAGTTGGATGCGATTTGCTTCCAAAGAATCATCTCCTTGATGTCATTGGTATAAAAAATCAATTTATTATAGTATAGTCTGCGCCATTTTTCAAGATTTGTTCACCGCAGAATCCGCAGGAGATTCTCTTTTGCGATCCCCTCTCGCTCCTTTGCGGAAAAACCGACTCGTTCCAATTCGAAAAACAGATTTTGGATCTGGGAGCAATTTTCCATGCCATCCACGCCCTCATTGCCAGGGCCCATATATTCGCAAAAGTCAAAGCCACAGGCTACGTGCTCCGGGCCCATGACTTCCGCCATGTGGGCAGCGTGGCAAGCCAGCATATAAGCGGTTTGTTTGGCAGGTTCTTCACGGACAAAGGCATGGTGGACGTTCAATCCCACCGTACCTCCGGTATCCCGGATCGCACGCAGCTGCTCATCTGTCAGATTCCTCCGCACATCACACAGCGAACGGCAATTAGAGTGGGAGGCGATCACCGCTCCCTGGGCCATTCGGATACTGTCCCAAAATCCGGCATCGTTCAGATGCGACACATCCAGAATGATCCCTCACGGCGCTGCATCCGCTTAACTGCCGCTCTTCCCACAGCGGTTAAGCCTTGCTGCGGATCGGCTTTTGCTCCGGCGGCCAGCAGATTTTCTTCGTTCCATGTCAGCATCGCCATGCGGGCTCCCAAATCAGCATAGTGGTCGATCTGATCCAGGTCTGTGCCGATGGACTCCATGCCTTCGATGCCGAAAAAGGCATAGATCTTCCCTTCCCTCCTTGCTGCTTCTGCTTCTGCAGCCGTGCGAACCAGTTTCAGCCAGGGAGATTCCCGCAGTTCCGCTTCCAAGGCACACAGCATCTGCTCCCGCCGCCATACAGGATCGGCTCCTCGAGGATCCGTTCTCCAGAAAGTGTCCTCCGTCGCATTGCTCCACAGAGACAGCACCATTCCTTCCACATCTCCGCCCCGCAAATGGTGCAGATGACGCCGCTCTAAAACGTGCGTTTCTCCTGCCAATCTCCATCGGGTCGCATCGTAGATCAAGTCCGAATGCCCATCAAAATACATTGTTTTTCCTCCAGCATTCACAAATCTTTTCTTTCCAGTATAGTTGACATGGCCTGCCCTTGCAATCCTTGAAATTTTCCTGAGATTTTTGAATTTTTTCCCCCATTTCCCCTTGACTTTTCGGCTGTTTTCCTGTAAACTGATTGTCGTTGTAAAGGCTCACAACTTTACAGAGAGGAGTTTTTAGATGAAAAATCAGACTTATCGAATGACAATGCTCTTTGATTTTTACGGAGAACTCCTGACAGATCGTCAGAAGGAATTCTTTGATCTCTACTATAACGAAGATCTTTCCCTGTCTGAAATCGCCGAAAACGAAGGCATCTCCCGTCAGGGTGTGCGCGACGTGATCGTTCGTGCAGAGGCTGCTATGCAGGAGATCGAGGATAAGACCGGTCTGATCCGCCGCTTTGAGCAGGTGCGTGGCCATCTGGATGCCATTGCCGCTGCAGCGGAGGAAATTAAAACGCTGAACTACCGCCAGTACGAAGACGCTCGTCTTGGTGAACTGGCAAATCTCATCGAGGCAGAAGCCTCTGCACTGAAGGAGTAATCCATGGCATTTGAGGGACTGAGCGAAAAACTGAATGCCACATTTAAACGTCTGCGCGGAAAAGGCCGCCTGTCTGAGAACGACGTAAAGGAGGCCATGCGGGAAGTCCGCCTTGCTCTTCTGGAAGCAGACGTCAGCTACAAGGTCGTGAAGGACTTTGTCGCCACTGTGACTGAAAAAGCCGTCGGCACAGATGTGCTGGACAGCCTGACTCCTGCCCAGCAGATCATTAAGATCGTCAACGAAGAGTTGACGAACCTGATGGGCGGATCCAACGCAAAGCTTTCTCTGGCAAACAACGGGCCTACCATTGTGATGATGGTCGGTCTGCAGGGTGCCGGTAAAACGACCACCACCGCCAAGCTGGCAGGTCTGATGCGTAGACAGTACACCAAGCGCCCCCTGCTGGTTGCCTGTGACGTGTATCGTCCCGCTGCGATCGAGCAGTTGAAAGTTGTGGGCGCTCAGATGGAGCTGCCCGTCTTTGAACAGGGTCAGGGCGATCCTGTTGCCATTGCCGAAAACGCCATTCGCCACGCCAAAGATCACGGCAGCGACATGGTATTTCTGGATACAGCCGGTCGTCTCCACGTAGATGAAAACCTGATGGACGAGCTCAAACGCATGAAAGCCGCCGTTCATCCCAACGAGATTTTGTTGGTCGTGGATGCAATGACCGGTCAGGACGCAGTCAACGCTGCAGCCGCATTTGATGAGGCTTTGGGCATTGACGGTGTCATTCTCACCAAGCTGGACGGCGATGCTCGCGGCGGTGCGGCACTCTCCATTCGTGCTGCAACCGGCAAGCCCATCAAGTTTGTGGGTACCGGCGAAAAGCTGGACATGATCGAACCCTTCCATCCCGACCGCATGGCTTCCCGAATTCTGGGCATGGGTGATCTGCTTTCCTTCATTGAGAAGGCAGAGGCCAGCTATGATGCTAAGCAGGCAGCCAAGCTGGAAGAAAAGCTGAAGAAAAACCGCTTCACCCTGCAGGACTATTACGATCAGCTCCAGCAGATCCGCGGCATGGGCGATTTGAGCCAGTTGGCCGGCATGATGCCCGGTCAGTTAGGCAAGCAGCTGCAAGGCGCCACCATCGACGAAAAGGCCTTGGCACATACTGAGGCCATCATCCTCTCCATGACCCCGACGGAGCGTGAAAATCCCCAGATCTTGGGCGCCAGCCGGAAAAAGCGCATTGCCGCCGGCTGTGGCTTGGATGTGGTGGATGTGAATCGTCTGCTGAAGCAGTTTGATATGATGCAGCAGATGATGAAACAGATGGCCGGCAGTCGCATGCCCGGCATGGGTGGATTTGGCGGCTTCGGCGGTTTTGGCCACGGCAGAGGCTTGCGGAAAAAGAAGAAAAAGTAAGGTTCCGCTTTTTAACTTGTATATAAGTGCTACCCCGCATTTATAGAGATAAATTTTCAACATATTTTTAATTTTTTGGAGGTATTATCATGGTTAAGATCAGACTGCGCCGCATGGGCGCTAAGAAGGCTCCCTTCTATCGCGTTGTTGTCGCTGACTCTCGTTTCCCCCGCGACGGTCGTTTCATCGAGGAGATCGGCACTTACAATCCCTGCGTCTCCCCCGCTGACATCAAGATCGACGCTGACCGCGCCAAGGAGTGGATCAAGTCCGGCGCTCAGCCCACCGATACCGTTCGTGCTCTGCTGAAAAAAGTGGACGTCCTCTAATTCGGAGGGCGGATCATGAAGGATTTGCTGCTCTACATCGCCAGAAACCTTGTGGACGATCCTGAGAGCGTTACTGTGACTGAGATCCAGGGCGATCAGGAACTGACGTTGGAGCTGCGTGTCGCCCCCGACGATATGGGTAAAGTCATTGGCCGTCAAGGCCGTATTGCTAAGGAGATCCGAACTGTGGTTCGCTCCTATGCCCAGCGTACCGGCGTCAAGGTTTCCGTCGACATTGTAGACTAAACCAAGTAATCCCCGAAAGTGTTATCGCACTTTCGGGGATTTTTCATGTCAAATGCTTGGTGCGGAATAAAAAATCCCGCTTTCCGAAAAACGGAAAGCGGGATCATGTTTCAGTAAGTACGGATAATCCGAAATTCGAATTAGGCGAACTTAAACTTATCGGAGTTGCACTCGGTGCCGCTCTTGCTGGTGACATAGTCAATACCAGCAGACTCCAGAGCGATGGAAGCGCCGCCGTTCTTCAGAGAGATCTTATCGAACTTAGCGGGGACGCCCTTCAGGGTCTTGGTACCGCCCTGCTCGAACTCGATCACGATATCATAGTAGTCAGCAGCAACGATGGTAGCCTCAACAACAGCAACGCCCTTGACGGGTGCGCCCAGAGCGTCAGAATAGTCGCTTGCGCTCTTGCCGGAGGGAACGAACTTCATGGTCTTCACGGGACCCAGCTCTTCCTTGTTCTTCAGGGTGAACTTGATGCTCACGGTCTTCTCGGAAGCTGCGGGAGCTTCAGCGGGCTTGGTCTCAGCGGGCTTGGTCTCAGCGGGCTTAGTCTCAGCGGGCTTGGTCTCAGCGGGCTTAGTCTCAGCGGGCTTAGTCTCAGCGGGCTTAGTCTCGGCAGGCTTGGTCTCAGCGGGCTTCTCAGCGGGAGCCTCGGCGGGAGTCTCAGCGGGAACCTCAGCGGGAGCCTCAGTCTCAACAGGAGCCTCGGTCTCAGCGGGAGCCTCGGTCTCAGCGGGGGTCTCGGCGGGAGCCTCGGGTTCCTTCACTTCTTCAACGGGGGTCTCAGCCTCAGGAGCAGGCTCCTCAGTCTTCTTTGCGCCGCAAGCGGCCAGGCTCAGAACCATAGCCAGGGTCAGGACAATTGCAAGAATCTTCTTAGTCATCGTGGGACACTCCTTTTCTCATTTTGGGAAGTGCAGCGTAAACGCTTGCAACTCTTGTTATACTCTCCTCTGTGAAAAAAGGGAAGTGTTTTTTTGCAGATTTCACAAAGTTCTCACATATTCACGAAAAATCATTCATTTTTTTGACAAAGGTACTAATAGTTCAAAACTTTGCGGCACTCATCTTCCATCATTTGGAAGATGTTTTTTACGCAACCGTTTAACTTCCCATTTCATACCCTGATAGTGAAATGTATGCGTACATTTCCGGAATCTTTCCAGATTCCCGGCAGTTCATCACTGCGTCAGATTTCTTCTTAAATCACTTCATCAGGTCTGCAATGGTATATCCGTCGAAGAACGCGTTGACTGTTTTGTTCAGTTCGACCCACATGGGAAGTGTTCGGCATTCTGCGCTTCGCTGGCAAGGTGCCGCTCCGCAATCCAGGCAAGCCACCGGAGCCAGATTTCCTTCCGTCAGTCGGAGGATCTCGCTGACACGATATGCCTGCGGCGTGCGGTTTAATCTGTATCCACCGCCTTTTCCGGAAACACCCTCGATCAAATTGCCTTTCACCAACGCAGGTAGGATCTTTTCCAGATATTTCAGTGAAATGTTCTGTCGCTCCGCCACTTCTCGCATGGCCACTAAAGATCCGTCGTTGTGCTCCGCCAGATCGATCATAACACGCAGAGCATATCTCCCTCTGGTTGAAATCATCATCAGCAATCCCTCCTTTTTCTGCCGATTATACTACACAACAGGTAGGTAAATCAAGTTTTGTGCATAATTGCCCTGCCATCCAATCCCACATTTCCATTGTCACGCAGAATCTATATCATTCATCACTTTATATTTTTTTCAAAAACCGATTGACATGGTAGGTAAATAGGTATATGATGCTTATCACATAAACCTACCAAACAAGGAGGATTTCGGATATGCGTAACATTTATACATCTGCGGATCAGTTAATTGGTAAAACACCGTTGTTAGAGTTGACTCACATAGAAAAAGCATATGACCTGAAGGCAACCGTTCTGGCAAAACTGGAATATTTTAACCCCGCCGGCAGCGTCAAAGACCGTATCGCTAAGGCTATGATCGATGATGCAGAGGCAAAAGGGCTGCTGAAGGAAGGCTCAGTAATCATTGAGCCCACTTCCGGCAACACCGGTATTGGTCTGGCTTCTGTGGCTGCCGCACGTGGCTATCGTATCATAATCGTGATGCCAGAGACCATGTCGGTAGAGCGCCGCCAACTCATGAAGGCCTATGGTGCTGAATTGGTGCTAACTGAGGGTGCCAAGGGTATGAAAGGTGCGATTGCCAAGGCGGAGGAATTAGCGCAGGAGATCCCCAACAGCTATCTTCCCGGCCAGTTCGTAAACCCGGCAAACCCCGCCGTCCATCAGGCCACAACCGGCCCTGAGATCTGGGAAGATACCGACGGACAGGTGGATATTTTTATTGCCGGTGTCGGCACCGGCGGTACCATTACCGGTACCGGCACATACTTGAAATCTCAAAATCCTGCCATCAAGGTCGTGGCCGTTGAGCCTGCCGGCTCTCCCGTTCTGAGTAAGGGAACGCCTGGCGCCCATAAGATCCAAGGTATTGGCGCTGGCTTCGTACCGGATGTACTAAATACCCAGATCTACGACGAGATTATTTCCGTTGAAAACGAAGATGCTTTTGCCACAGGTAAGGCTGTCGGCCACAAAGAAGGCGTGCTGGTAGGCATCTCCTCCGGTGCGGCCCTGTGGGCAGCCATTCAGCTTGCCAAGCGTCCGGAAAACGAGGGGAAAACCATTGTGGTACTGATGCCGGATACCGGTGACCGTTACCTCTCCACCCCCCTGTTCGCAGATTGACACCCTGCGACATACGGCATCACAAACTAATTCCGTTCCGCTCCCTGTCCGCCTGATGCGGGCAGGGAGTTTTTTCTGTTTGCTTTTGCCATGCAATGCCATTATAATATTGAGATATGATAAATCTCTTCTTTAAGGAGTACCTATGAAACTGGAAATGATCTGCGTGGGCAAAATCGTAAACGCCCATGGCATTCACGGAGAGGTGCGTGTTCAGCCCCGCAAGGTAGACCCCGCCTTTTTAACCAAGTGTAAAACGTTCTATGTGGACGGTCAGACCATCACCCCCACCGCCAACCATGTGCATAAAAGTCTGGTGCTGATGAAGTTCCCCGGCGTGGACGACATGAAT
>JAKSQE010000119.1 GCA_024404295.1 Oscillibacter sp. | reverse complement strand
TTGTCCGCAGACAACAACTGGACGGATTTTTGCGACGAAGCGGACGGCATCGTATTGTTGAAAAACTCAACTTACTACGCAGAAAACGAAAACGATCCTGTCCCAACAAATGTCTTGTACTATACCACAGCACGGTATATCCTGTGTGATTTGCAAAGTGGCGAATGCAAAGAGCTGCCCTTCGTCAGCGAGACCGCAAAACTCTTTGCCGACGGCGATTTCCCAATTTTGGATTCCTCTACCGCCCGCCAACCCGTTACCAATAGTCTCTATTCCCTGTTCTGTCTGCAAAGCCAGGCAGGTGGTACGAAGCCCCTTTGCTCCACTACTCACGGCGCATGGACCAATCTGGCCGACCGCACCATTGACATCGCCCTGCTGGCGGAACCCACGGCTGAGGAGCAGGCTTACTTGACCGAAAAGGGCGTCGACATTGAGTTGAAACTCTACGGCGGTGACGGCCTGGTGTTCATCGGCAACGACGCCTGCGGCGTCACTGATTTGACTTTGGAGCAGGTTCGCAGTATCTATCGCGGTGAGATCACCAACTGGTCGGAGTTGGGCGGCGTAGATGCGGATATTCACGTACTCTACCGCGATGACCAGTCCGGTTCTCAGAGACTTTTCGAAAAACTGGTCTGGGGAACTGAAGAAGTTCCCGATTTCGCGGCGCAGGGCTTTGAAATCCTTGACGAAATGAGCAGTATCGTCTCCTGCTGTCTCTACGACCCCTATGCCATCGGATACAGCATCATGACTTATCTAAACGATGTCTATAAAAACGAGGATCTGCTGGCTTTCTCTCTAAACGGTGTGGAAGCCTCTCCCGAACAGGTAGCTGCCGCCAAGTATCCCCTCGGCACGAAGGGCTATGTGGTCATCCGTGCTGACGAAGCGGAAAACAGTCCTGCACGGAGGCTGTATAACTGGATCGGCTGTTCCATCAGTGACGAGCTGTTGCGAAACAATGGTGTCACGCCCCTTCATGGATAAATCCACACTCTAAAATTGACTTTTGGAGCAAAAAACGTTAAAGTAAATCCTGAACTTATTTCGATAATGCCATTTGCTGTGTTCGTCTGTATGAAATACAGCAGACTGCATCATGCAGACTGGAAAAAACGGAGGACAAAAATATGACCATTACCAATGACATTCGTTATATTGGTGTCAACGACCATCAGGTAGACCTGTTTGAGGGGCAGTACATCGTCCCCAATGGCATGGCCTATAACTCTTACGTCATTCTGGATGAGAAGATCGCCGTGATGGATACGGTCGATGTAAATTTTGGTGAAGAGTGGCTGGAAAATCTGGCCGCCGAGTTGAAGGGACGGAAACCGGATTATCTGGTAGTGCAGCATATGGAGCCAGATCACTCCGCCAATATCGTCCGTTTTTTGGAAGCCTATCCCGACACGACTGTCGTTGGTAACGCTAAAACCTTTACGTTCATGGAGCAGTTTTTCACTCTGCCGGAAACCATGAATCGTCTGGTGGTAAAAGACGGTGAGACCCTGTCCTTAGGCTCCCATACGCTGCACTTTGTGTTCGCAGCCATGGTTCATTGGCCCGAAGTCATGGTGACTTATGACAGCACCGACCACGTTTTGTTTTCCGCCGATGGTTTCGGCAAGTTTGGCGCATTGGATGTGGAGGAGGACTGGGCCTGCGAAGCCCGCCGCTATTACATCGGCATTGTCGGCAAGTATGGCGCACAGGTGCAGAAACTGCTGCAGGCCGCTGCTACGCTGGACATTCAGATCATCTGCCCCCTCCACGGTCCTGTGTTGACGGAAAACTTAGGCTATTATCTGGAAAAATACGATATTTGGTCTTCTTACCGTCCTGAAAGTGAAGGCGTGATGATTGCATACGCCTCCGTGTATGGCAACACGCGCAAGGCCGCAGAACTGCTGGCCGCAAAGCTGAAAGCCAACGGCTGCCCCAAAGTGGTGCTTGCCGATCTGGCTCGCGAGGATATGGCCGAGTGCGTGGAAGATGCGTTCCGCTATGACCGCTTGGTATTGGCTTCTGTCACTTACAACGGTGACATCTTCCCCTGCATGAAAGAGTTTATCAATCACCTGACAGAGCGGAACTACCAGAACCGTACCGTGGCCTTTATGGAAAACGGCACCTGGGGTCCAGCCGCAATTCGGGTGATGACGGGAATGCTGGAAAAGTGCAAGGATCTGACCTACGCACAGCAGAGCGTTACCCTTCGTTCTGCAGTTAAGCCTGAAACGGAAGAAGCCATCGCTCAGTTGGCCGAAGAGCTGTGTTGCCCAAAGTGCTGATCGTACATAGTGCGAACAATAAGATCAATTCCATAGCATGTAAAAGAAGGCTGTCACGGATTTCTCACCGTGACAGCCTTCTTATGTGATTCATACTAAAAAAACAGTCCCAGTCGAACCCGTGGGGTTCGACTGGGTTCCATTTGGTGGAGGTGGGGGGAGTTGAACCCCCGTCCGAAAACAATTTCACGGGACTTTCTCCGGGCGCAGTTAAGTTTCAACATTTCCTTGCCGTAAAGACACTTAACAGACTTTACGGTTTGGTAGAGTCATGATGCGTGGGCAGGTCAACTCTTTCCCGCCTCACGGACGCCACATCAACGACGCCTTCCCCGGCCTGTGGCCTCTCCGGTTCAGACGGCCGCCTTTAATTAGGCAGCGATAGCAACAGTATTGTTGTTATTTAATTTATAAATTGCCCATTTTATGGAGGTCAGGCTCCTCCGCCCGCTTATCCCGCTTCCTCATCCCCGTCGAAACCGGTACACCCCCCTGTATCGTCGGAAGAAACTCCGCTTCACTCGCTTCCACCTATCGGTGAAAGCTCACGGCGCTTCGTTCTTCCTCCTCTTTCGCCGTGTAAACGCTTCGCTGGTTTACCCGGCGATCTTCATGTGCGTTTTGGCGTAAGGGGTGGTTCCGCAGTTGATTCCGCAGAATCCTATATCAAGAATTGTAACACATTCTTTTGACGGAATGTGTTACAATTCCGTGACATTTATCAACATTTGGCCATATGGACCACGATACTGTGCGGCAGCAGTTTGGCTACTACCCGATAGAACTTGTAAAAAGCCGTAGGCGTATAAAATGTTTTTCCCTTTTTCGCCGCTTTTAATGCGCCTAACGTCACCTTTTGAGGATCGCAATACGGCAGTGCCTCAAAGCTGGGGGAATTCCCCACAATGCCACCTAACGTAATAAACTCGGTTGCCATGGGTCCCGGGCAAACCGCCGTAGCTGTAATGCCGGTTCCCCTCAGTTCGAATGCCAGACCGCGAGTAAAACTGGACACATAGGCTTTGGATGCACTATAGGTATTCAGTTTGGGATTGGCGCAGAACGATGCGATGGAACTGGTATTCAGAATTCGGCTGCCGGACTTCATATAAGGCAAAACCACATGGACTACTGCCGTAAAGGCACGTACATTCAAATCCACCATCGCCGTCTGGCGCTGCCAATCGCCGTCGCCGATATTTCCCAGGAAACCACAGCCGGCGTTGTTGATCAGCAGTGCCACTTCCGGCTGCTCCGCTGCCAGCCGTTGAGCCAGAGCGGTGATGCTCTCGTCCTTGCACAAATCCAACGGGAAAACCACCGATTCAAACTCCGTCAGTTCCGCAGCCAGTGCTTCCAGCCGTTCCTGCCGGCGGGCAATGAGCCACACCTTCTGAATATCCGGAAACACCTGATGGAGCTGCTTGGCATATTGCACGCCCAAACCTGCGGATGCACCTGTAATGATGGCTGTTTTCATTGCAGCCACCTCCTACTTCTTAGTGAGTCTCGGGAGCGGGATAGTCCACACCCTGCGTATCCACACGGACGGAAGCCATGACGACGGGCTTCTTGGGCTTATCGTTCAGCATATTGCGCTGCACGCGGGAGATGTCAATGGCAACATCCTGGCCCTCCAAAATCTGGCCAAAAGCGGCATACTGCCCGTCCAGATGAGGGGCGGG